>CAZDSL010000075.1:0-10381 GCA_964507655.1 uncultured Mycobacteriaceae bacterium
CCATCTCCGGGCTGTTGTAGCCGAGGATGTTGTTGGACGAGTCGCTGCGCAGCGCGGAGTCCAGCCGCATGAACGGCACCGCGTCCGAGATGCTGTACGACGAGTACGTGATGTCGAAGTCGTGGTCGACGTAGAGCCGCTTGACCATGTCGGTCACGGTGGCGGTGTACTGCACGTCCACGTCGATGCCCACGGCGCCCAGCATGGCCTGCGTCGCGGTGGCGATGGCCTGCGAGGTGGGCGTGTTGACGCTCACGTAGGTGATCTTGCCGTCGAAGCCGTCCGCCTTGGCGGCGTCGACGAGCTGCGTGGCCTGCGCGGTGTCCGTCTCGAAGGCGGGCACGTCGTTGTGCCACTTGGACCAGTCGGCGAAGATCTTGGTGGTGGGGTGGCCGGCGTTGTTGAACGCGCGCTCGTTGACCACCTCGGGGTCGATCGTCAGCGCGATGGCCTTGCGGATGTTCGGGTCGGCGCCCGGGTGGCCCTCGCGGTTGTTGATCTGGATCACGTCGTTGACGTTGAGCGGCTCGTAGAAGCCGGGGTACTTGGCCGCGGCGGCGTCGACCCACTCGGCCTGGCGCAGGAACGTCATCTGGATGCCGTCCGAATCCATCGCCTGGATGCGCGGCTGGCCGCCGGCGATGTTGACGAACTTCAGCGTGTCGAGGTGCGGCTTGCCGTCCCAGTAGTCCGCGCGCGGAGCGAGTTCGAGCGCGCTGGCGGGCGCGAAGCTCGCGACGGTGAACGGCCCGGCGCCGATGGGCGTGAAGTTCGCCGGGTCGGCGTACGCGGCGGGCGCGAGGATCATGCCGTAGCCGAAGGTGAGCACGGCGGGGAACTCGGACCAGGGCGCATTGAGCGTGACCGTGACCGTGTGCGGGTCGGTGGCCGCGAGGCTCTTGACGCCGGCCTGGAACTGCTGACTGTTGGCGCCGCGGTTCTTGGTGAAGCGGTTCATGCTGTCCACCACGGCCTGGGCGTCCAGCGGCGTGCCGTCGCTGAACGTGACGCCGTCGCGCAGGCCGATCGTCCAGGTCAGATGGTCGTCCGATTCGTCGAGCGACTTCGCGAGCTGCGGCACGTACTCCTGCTTGGACGCGTCGTAGCGCACCAGCAGGTCGTAGATGTTGGCCATCTCTGTGCCGCCGGTGGAGCCCGCGGGCTGGGTCTTGGTGGGGTCGAGGCTGGCGGGCATCGAGTAGCCGGCGAAGCTCAGCGTGCCGCCGCTGACGGGATCACCGCCGTCGGCCTGATCGCCGATGATGCCGGCCTGCGTCTCGACGGGCGTGGTGCCGCCGCCCTCGCTCCCCGACCCGCTGTCGCCGTTGCTCGCGCAACCGGCGAGCAGCGCGGTGCCGGCGAGCATCGCCGCGGCGGCGATCCCCATCCTCATGTTCCGTGTCATGGCTTCCATTCCCTTTCCTTCGAGACGTCACCGGACCGGAACGCCTGTGAGTTCACCACGGCTATGACGAGTCACCGCCAGAAGCACCGTGGTCGCCGCGGCCCTGCGCGTGCACGCCGGCGCTGCCCTTACTCACGCCGCCTTCGCTTACTCCGATTGCACGACCCCGAGAGGCCCTCAGAGCAGGGCGCGGCTCAGATACGCCAGCCGGGTCTCGTTGGCCGTGCGGGACACCGCGGCATGCGGGACAAGGGAGTTGAAGCCGTGGAACGCCCCGGGCCACACGTGCAGCTCCACGGGCACGCCGGCGGACGACAGACGCGTCGCGTACTCGACCGCCTCGCTCAGCAGCACTTCGCTGCTGCCCACATCGACATAGGCCGGAGGCAGCCCGGACAGGTCCTCGGCACGGGCCGGCACCGCGTACGGGGAGACGTCCGGCCCGCCGGCCGCGTCACCCAATAGTGCCGTCCAACTGTTCTGCAGCATCTTCCGGAAGTTGGTGCTGTGCAGATCGGCGGCATGGACGGATGGCCCTTGGAGTCGATCGTCGAGCATGGGGCATCCGAGGATCTGGTGGCTGATGGCCGGTCCCTGCCGGTCGCGCGCCATCAGCGCCGTCGACGCCGCCAGTGCAGACCCCGCGCTCCCGCCCATGACGACGAGGCGCCGAGGGTCGATCCCCAGGGCATCGGCATTCTGTGCCACCCATTCCAGCCCGGCGTAGCAATCCTCGACGGGGGCAGGATGCTTGTGTTCGGGCGCGAGCCGGTACTCCACCGACACCACCACCGCCTTCAGCGCCACAACCACGTCGGCAAGGGACTCCGCCCCGTAGAAGCGGTCGCCGGCGACCAGCGCCCCACCATGAATGTTGTAGATCACCGGCCATGGGCCGTTCCCCTGCGCCGGGGACAGGATCAGGAGCGTCACGTCGGGTGCGCCCTCGGGCCCCGGGACCTGCCGCTCGGCGACGGACACGGCGCCGCCGCGGGTCAGACTCTCCACACTCGGCTGCCAGGACGCCATCCGGGCCCGGGACTCCTCGATGCTGCTGGGCCCGTCCTCGGTGCCGAAAATGTCGGCCGGAAGCTGTGCCAGGCCGACCTCGAGTTCGGGATCGTACGGGGCACGGACGGATTCCGATTTGCCCACACTCGCACTCAATTGCTCTCCTCGGTAGGACGATTCTCAATGAGGCATATCGTCGGCCACCGGCAGAGCACGAGGCCACCGCCAACTGTCGGGGATGTCAGGCCGAATGGCGACGAATGGCCGTTGCCTCCCCGGCACCGCTCACCGTCGCAGTCACGGGAAGGCCACGATCGCCGGCCGCGCCGCGGAGAAGGTGCAGCGCATGCAGCGCGATGCTCGCGCGCAGCGTGTCGGGCGGTGAGGAGAGGTTCCAGCCCAGCTTCTGTTCGGCACGCGTGATGCGTGCGGCCACCGTGCTGTGGTGCATGTGCAGCGACGCGGCGGCCTGGCGGAGCGAGCCCGTGCGGCACAGTGCGTCCACGGCTTCCAGCTCGATGCGGCCGCCCTCCGTCGCGGCGAGTTCCGCGAGCGCGACGACGTCCGGGTTGGCGGCGAGCCGGTCGGACGGCACGTCCGCCAGCAGCGCCACAGCACCGAGCTGATCATGGTCGATCACCGCCGACGCCGTCCCTGCCTCGGCGAACCGCAATGCGAGCCTCGCCTGCAGCCACGACTGCCGCGCCAGGTGCGGCGGCACGGCGCCGCCGACGCCCGCCGATGTCTGCGGCGCGACCGCGTTCCCCGGCGATCCCCGGAGGCTCGAGACCACTGCGGAGGGGTCGGATCGGGGTTGGAGGACGGCGACTGCGAGCGAGCCGATCGCGGCCACCCGGGTGCGTCCCACCGCCGACGAGCCCCGGGAGACCAGCGCGATCGCGGCCGCATCGGCGTCCTCGGCGCCCGCCGTCGCCACCGCGACCACCCGGACCGGCCGATGCGGATCGAGGCCGAGCAACCGGATCGCCCGCGCGCGATCCTCCGGAGAGTGGGAACCGGAAATGAGCACCTCCGTGAGCGCCGGGTCGGCGATGCCCCGCGGCTGCAGCCGTCGCCGCGACGGCGCCAGCGCGCACGCGGCGAGGGCGAACCGCTCGAGGATGACATCGTCCAATTCGTCGGGCACACCCGGTCTTTCCAGCCACACCGTCACGCCGCCGCCGCACCGCCGCGGCTGCCACACGTCCGGGTACGCGTCGTCCAATCGATCACCGTTCGGCGCGAAACGCACGACGGCGTCGTCGGGACTGCCGATGCCCGCGGCGCACCGGGCCAGCGCTGCGGCGGACCGCGTCAACGCGCCTACCGGGACCTGCCGTTCGACGAGCCGGTCGAACGCCGCGATGATCCGCACCGCCGCCTCCGCACCGGCGTCCAGACCCGACAGTTTCACGAGCAGCCTGTCCACGTCCAACCTCCTGCTGAGAAGTGCCGCGCCCGGCGCGCCGCCAGTGCTGGACGCCCACGGACATTCTGTATCACCATCACCCCCGGCGTCGGCCCCTCCGGCCCGGACCGGGACCACCCCTCACAGCCAGGCCAGCGCCGCGACCACGAGCGCCCGCGTGCCGGTATCGAGCGTCGGCTGGACGACGGGCGCGAAGCCGGCGGCGTGGTTGACGGGGATCTCCTCGGCGACCCGCCCGCGCCGGGCCGCGTCCTCGTACTCACGCTGGTCGATGCCGCCGATGCCCCAGTACGAGTACGGCACGCCGAGGGTGACGGGGATGTCGCTGAAGTCCTCGCTGGCCGTCTGCCGCGGCAGCTCCCGGAACCGCTCGCCGAAGTGCTCCGCGAACGCCGCGGCGAGGCGCTCGGTGACGGCGGCGTCGTTGGCGGTGAGGGGGAAGCTGTCGAACAGCGTGAACTCGGGCTCGCGCGGCGAGCCGGACGCCTGGCACTCGGCCTTCACGATGCGGCGCACGGCGTCGAGGATGCGGGTGCGCGTCTGTTCGCTGTAGGTGCGGATGTTGAGCGCGATCTCGGCGCAATCGGGGATCACGTTGCTCTTGGTGCCGGCCTGGACGCTGCCGACGGTGAGCACGGCCGGCTCGGACGGGTCGGTCTCGCGCGAGATCACCGTCTGCAGCCGGAGCACGATCATCGCTGCCAGCACGACCGGGTCGACCGAGGCCTGCGGCATCGACCCGTGCGCGCCGCGGCCGTGCACGGTGATGCGCATGCTGTCGGCGGCCGAGAGCACCGCGCCGCTGCGCGTGCCCACCAGGCCCGCGGGCGCGGGCAGCACGTGCTGTGCGAGCGCCACGTCGACGTGCGGCAGCAGCGCGGCGAGGCCGTCGTCGATCATCGACCGCGCGCCGTCGGCCGTCTCCTCGGCAGGCTGGAAGAGCGCGACGAGGGTGCCGCCCCAGTACTCACGCCCCTTCGCCAGCAGCGTGGCCGCGCCGAGCAGGGCGGCGACGTGCACGTCGTGGCCGCAGGCGTGCATGACCGGCACCTCGGTGCCGTCGGCGCCGACGGCCCGCACGGTGCTGGCGTAGCCGAGGCCCGTCGCCTCCTCGACCGGGAGGGCGTCCATGTCGGCGCGCAGCAGCACCCCCGGACCGTCGCCGTTCACGAGGACGCCCACCACGCCCGTGCCGCCCACGTGCTCGTGCACCTCGAACCCGGCGGTACGCAGACGTTCCGCCACCCTGGCGGCCGTGGCCGTCTCGTGGTGCGACAGCTCGGGATGGCGGTGCAGGTGGCGGTAGAGCTCCTCCTGCCAGGGGCGCACGGCGGCGAGCCCGTCCAGCACGGCGACGGCGCGAGAGTGCGGATCCGACTGCGACGTGCCGGGGCTCGACATGGGCACCTCCTATCCGCGCGCGGCGGTGCCCCCGCCGCATGCGCCAGCCTAGGCCCGCACTCAACGCCCGGAGGCGCTTCGGCGCCCGCGTTCCGCGGCGGGGGTCCGCCACACGGCTCCCCCCGCCGGCCGGTCGGGGGAACACCCGCCGCGCGTACGCTGTTACTTGAAGCATCAAATATTTTCCCGAGCGGGGCTTCCCCGGCGGGATCCTCAGAGGAGAAGCCATGTCCACCACCGCCGGCGCCGACGCCCGCATCCCCTCCGGGCACCCCTTCGCCGAGCACCTGCGCCGGGCGGCCGCCGCCGAGGCGGCGCAGCCGCACGCACTGTGGACCCCGCAGGACGGGCCGCTGCCCTCGCTCTACGTCTCGCACGGCGGCGGGCCGCTGCCGCTGCAGAACCCGCGCTGGCTCGAGCCGCTGCACGCGTGGGCCAGGGGGCTGCCCAAGCCGCGCGCGATCCTCGTCGTCTCGGCGCACTGGGAGGCGTCGCCGCTGGCGATCACCGCCGAACATCCCGAGGAGCTGGTCTACGACTTCGGCGGCTTCGACCCGATGTACTACGACGTCCGCTACGACACCCCCGACGCCGGCGAGCTCGCCCGGCAGGTCACGGCGCTGATGGCCGACTCCACGCCCGTGCACCGGCACACCCGGCGCGGCCTCGACCATGGCGCCTGGGTGCCGCTGAAGATCATGTACCCGGCCGCCGACATCCCTGTGCTGCAGCTGAGCCTGCCCACCGACCATCCCGACACGCTGCTCGCCCTGGGCGCGCGGCTGCGCCCGCTGCGCGAACAGGGCGTGCTGGTCATCGGCTCCGGGCACATGACGCACGGTCTGCCGTTCCTCACCCGCGAGATGTTCCAGCACAACGTGGTGCCGGGCTGGTCGTCGGACTTCGACGCGTGGGCCGCCGAGGCACTGGCCCGCGGCGACGTCGACGAGCTGGCCCGCTACCGCAGCGCCGCGCCCGGGATGCCGTACGCGCACCCCACCGTCGAGCACTTCACACCGCTGTTCGTGGCGCTCGGCGCGGCCGACGACCCGGCGGCGCCGGTGCGCATCACGCTGGACGGCTACGACGTGGGGCTCTCGCGGCGCTCGTTCCAGGCCGCGTGACGGGGGCGGTGCCGCACACGGAGGTGACATGCCGCGGCCACAGCCTCGCCGCCCGCCGAGCGGGAGGCCGCGCACTCGGCCGGGCGTTCCGGGCGGCCCTGTGATTCGCTGCAGTGCGAGGGCGGTGTGATGCGAGGAGGACTGTCATGCAGGACGGCGCGGCACAGGTGCGTGAACTCGGCGCGCGCGTGAGCAACTGGGGCAGGTGGGGCCCGGACGACGAGCGCGGCACCACCAACCTCATCACCCCCGAGCGCGTCGCGGCGGCGGCGCGACTCGTCCGCACCGGCGACGTGTTCCCGCTCGGCATCCCCCTCGACGGCGACGGCCCACAGCCGGGCGGCGCCCGGATCAACCCGGTGCGGCTGATGTCCGAGACCGGCGCCGAGCAGGTGTTCCCCGGCGGATTCCGCTACGCCGACGACTACGTGTTCATGCCCCTGCAGGCCGGCTCGCAGTACGACGCGCTGGCGCACGTGCACTACGACGGGCTGCTCTACAACGGGCACCCGGCGGAGACGATCACCGCGCGGGGCGCGGCGCACTGCGGCATCGACACGCAGGCGGGCGGCATCACCGGGCGCGGCGTGCTGCTCGACGTGGCCCGGCACCGCGGGGTGGAGCGGATGGACGCCGGCGACGTGATCGGCCCGGACGAGCTGGACGCCGTCGCCGCCGCGCAGGACGTGACGGTGGGCCCCGGCGACATCCTGCTGATCCGCACCGGTTGGTGGTCGAAGTTCCGGGCCGACGGTCGCCGCCGCGAGTTCTTCTCGGGCGAGCCCGGCCTGGGCCTGGCGTGCGCGCAGTGGCTGCGCGAGCGGGACGTGGCGGTGGTGGGCGCCGACAACTGGGGCGTCGAGGCCGCGCCCGGCGAGCTGCCGGACGTCATGTGCCCGCTGCACATGGTGCTGCTGCGAGACATGGGGCTGACGCTGGCCGAGATGCTCGACCTGGACGCGCTCGCGGAGGCCTGCGCCGCGGACGGTCGCTACGAGTTCTTCTACAGCGGGCCGCCGCTGATCTTCCCCCGCGGTGTCGGCTCGCCGATCAACCCGCTGGCCGTCCGCTAGGCCGGCTGCCCTCGAGCGGCGGCCCGCGTCGATTGGCGGGCGCCCCACGCGCCGCAAGACACGCTGCGGCGGCCCTCCTCTGTGCCTGTGCGTGAGGCTAGGGATCGAGGAACGAAAAACGTCACGACTTCCCGGCTCATCGACGCTGGTCAACGCCCCGCCGGCTGCGTCGTCCCAGGTCCACGCGGTGCAGAATTGCGACCGGATCCGTTCCTCGACTCGTAGCCTCCGGAAGAGCGACCAGGAAGCTTCGGATGCCGCCGGGCGCGGCCACCCCGACCCCCGCCGCAGCCATCCCCGCCGCCTCGATCCCCGCCGCCTCGATCCCCTCGACGGGCGTTCACGAAGCTGGGAATCGAGGAAGGAATCCGGTCACGGCTCTCCGCGCCCGGCGGCCACCATCCGCGCTGGCAGACCGGCCAGGGCACCACCCAGGCCGGCATGATCGCAGGTCAGCAAGGTGCCGCGTCTAGACCCGATTCGTTCCTCGACTCCGAGGCTCCCCAAAAGGGTCCCGCGCCTCGGCCCCAGATCCCGGCCTCCCGCCTCGGCCGCGAGCACGCTGCGCCCGGCCCCCTCACCCCTCCAGCACCCGCTTCAGCGCGGCGAGGTCGGCGCGCACGGCCCGCGCGTCGGCCTCGAACTCCTCGTCGCTCATGCCCGGCCGGCGGCGCAGCGTGAACACCACCTCGCTGCCGTCGCCGTCGGGGATCACGCGCAGCGGGTTGTAGACCGACTCGCCCGACGGCAGCGTCACGACATGGTCGAGCACCCCGAACGCATTCGGCTGGGCGAACGCCACCGTCACACGGCCCATCGGCGAGCGCGCCACCCACTCGCCGTCCACCCGCTCCACCGCCGAATCGGCCAGGCCGGCGGCCCACTGCGGCAGGTGTGCCGGGTCGGCCGCATACGCGTACACCTCGGAGGACGGGCGGTCGATGGCGATGCTCAGGTGCGCCGATTCCGATGCCATGGCCCCAGTGTGCCGGGCGCCGGGCTGCTGCACGCGGTGACGCGTCACGCCGGCGGCGGCAGATCCGGATCGAAGGCGAGGACGACGGCGCCCTCAGACAGCGGGGCACCGGGTCGCCCGTGACGCGCGCTGTGCTTGTATTGGCTCAGTGGTCCCGATCACATGAAGGGGACAGCAACACGAAGGGAACCGTCGATGCCGTTCAACCTCGCCGACGTCTTCGAGTCGGTCGCCGCCGCCGTGCCCGAGCGGACCGCCCTCACCTACGAGGGGCGCGACCTCACCTACGCGGAGCTCGACGCCGAGTCCGACAAGACCGCCGCGCTGCTGGAGCACGCGGGCGTGGGGCCCGGCGACCACGTCGCCCTCTTCCTCAAGAACAGCGTCGAGCACGTGTACAGCATCCTCGGGCTGGTCAAGGTCCGCGCGGTGCCCATCAACGTCAACTACCGGTACACGCCGGCCGAGCTGGAGTACATCTTCACCAACTCCGACTCGGCCGCCGTGGTGGTGGAGCTGCCCGAGCACCAGCGCACGCTCGCGGCACTGCTCGAGAAGTGCCCGCTGATCCGCACCGTCATCGTCGTCGGCGAGACCGACCCGGCCCTGCAGGCCGCGGCCGCCGAACGCGACGTGCGCGTGGTGTCCTTCGCCGACGCCGAGGGGCTGGAGCCCGCCGAGCGCCCCACCCGCTCGGGCGACGACCTCTACATCCTCTACACGGGCGGCACCACCGGCTACCCCAAGGGCGTCATGTGGCGGCACGACGACTTCTTCCACAAGCCGCTCTCGGGCGGCAACCCCTACGGCGAGGGCAACCGCAAGGACCTCGCCGAGGTGGCGGCGGCCGCCAAGGAGTTCCCGCCGCTCTCCTACCTCATCGCCGCGCCGCTCATGCACGGCGCCGCGCTGTACTCGCTGTTCACGTTCCTCATGCTGGGCGCCCGCGTGGTGCTCATGCGCGACTTCATCCCGCAGCGCATCGTCGAGGCCATCGAGAAGGAGAAGCTACAGGTGATCCTCATCGTCGGCGACGGCATGGGGCTGCCGCTGGTGGACGAGATGGAGCGGCGCGCCGGCGAGGTCGACTACTCGTCGCTGTACTCGATCACCTCGGGCGGCGCCGTGTGGTCGGTGGGCGTGCGCGAGCGGATGGCCGCCCTCAAGCCCGACCTGGTGCTGCGCGACAACTTCGGCGCCTCCGAGACGGGCAACGACGGCGCGTTCACCGTCGACGACGACGGCAACCTGCGCATGGCCCCGTCGCCGAACCTCACGCTGGTGGACGAGGCGCTGCAGCCGATCGCCCCGGGCAGCGACGAGGTCGGCTGGATCGCCCGCGTGGGCAACGTGCCGCTGGGCTACTACAACGACCCGGACAAGTCGGCCCGCACCTTCCCGCAGCTGCCCGACGGCACCCGGCTGGCCGTGCTGGGCGACATGGGCCGCATCGAGGCCGACGGCACCATCGTGTTCCTGGGCCGAGGCTCGGGCTGCATCAACACCGGCGGCGAGAAGGTGTTCGCCGAGGAGGTCGAGGCCGCGCTGCACGCGCACCCGTCGGTGTCGGACGCGCTGGTGGTGCCCAAGCCCGACGAGCGGATGGGCCAGCAGGTGGCGGCCGTCATCGCGCAGTACCCGGGGACCGCGCCGCTGAGCCTGCAGGAGGTGCAGGAGCACTGCCGCTCCACGCTCGCCGGGTACAAGGTGCCGCGCGCGGTCGTCCTCGTCGACGAGGTGCGGCGCACCCCCGCCGGCAAGGCCGACTACAAGTGGGCCAAGGCGCAGGTGTGAGGGGAGGCCCGCCGCCGGATGCGCTCCGGCGGCGGGCGGACCGCGCGCCTCACTCCTTCCAGGCGCCGCCCAGCAGCAGCATCGTGCCGGAGCTGCCGACCGCCCCGTGCACTGTGCGCTGCATCGCCACGTACTCCGGGGAGTAGCCGAGCACCAGGAACGGGGAGT
>CAZDSL010000076.1:0-10203 GCA_964507655.1 uncultured Mycobacteriaceae bacterium
CCGGGCCGGACGACCCAGCGGGGCGGTCACAGCTCCGCCACCATCGGCGTGTCGACCCCGATGGGGCCGAGCTTGTGGGAGCCGCCGGGGGCGCCGAGCGGCTCGTCGCGGCCGGGCAGCGTCGTCTCGAAGAACGCGCGGTTGTCGGCGATGAAGGCTTCTTCGTCGGCGGGGACGCGGCGGTCCTGGCTGATGGCCTCCACGGGGCACACCGGCTCGCAGGCGCCGCAGTCGATGCACTCCTTGGGGTTGATGTACAGCTTGCGTTCGCCCTCGTAGATGCAGTCCACCGGGCATTCCTCGGTGCAGGACTTGTCCATCACATCCACGCAGGGGCTGGCGATGACGTACGGCACGGCACCGCTCCTTTCTCATGTGAGGCCACGACGGGGCCGCGGGTGGTCAGGCCGTGGCGGGTACGGGCGCGGGCTGCTCGTCGGTGGAGTGGCCGGGGAACAGCTGGGCCTCCGGGTCCAGGTGTACCGCGGCGTTGTTGACGGCGGTGGCCACTTCGCCGAACCCGACGGCGATCAGGCGCACTTTCCCGTCGTATTCGGTGATATCGCCGGCGGAGAAAATCCCGGGCCGGGTGGTGCGCATCGCCGAATCGACCACGATGTGCCGGTTGTCGCGCAGCTCGACGCCCCACTCGCGCAGCGGGCCGATGTTGGCGAGGAACCCCAACGCCGCGACGACGTGGTCGCAGTCGAGGATCTCGACGTCGTCGCCGCCCTTGGCCTTGACGTGCGCGCGGGCCAGCACGGCGTCGCCGGCGAGCTCCACCACCTCGGCGTCGGTGATCATCCGCACCGTCGACGCCTCGACCTGGGCGACGGTGGCGGCGTGCGCGCGGAACACCTTGCGGCGGTGCACCACGGTGACCGACTTGGCGTGCTCCTCGAGCATCAGCGCCCAGTCGAGCGCCGAGTCGCCGCCGCCCACCACCACCACGTTGCTGCCGGCGTAGGGGGCCGGGTCGGGCACGAAGTACTCGAGCCCGCGGCCCAGGAAGTCCTCGCCCGCCGGGAGCGTGCGCGGCGTGAAGGTGCCTATGCCGGCGGTGAGCACCACCGCGCCGCAGTGCACCGTGTCGCCGCCGGAGGTGCTTACCGTGAACGAGCCGTCCTCGTGCTCGGTGAGCTCTTGCGCCTCCTGGCCGAGCAGATAGACCGGGTCGGCCTGGGCGGCCTGCGCGGCCAGCGCCGACACCAGCTCGCGCCCCTTGATGCTGGGGTATCCGGCGATGTCGAAGATGAGCTTCTCGGGGTAGAGCGCGCTCACCTGGCCGCCGACCTCGCTGAGCGAGTCGATGACGCCGACGCGCAGGCCGCGCACGCCCGCGTAGTACGCGCCGTACAGGCCCACGGGCCCGGCGCCGACGATGAGGATGTCGATGCGGTGTTCGGTCATCGCGCGTCTCCTGTCGCTGTGGTCACGGGTTCGGGTGCGGTGAGGACGTCGGCCAGCCGGCGTTTCACCACGAAGCGCTGCAGCTTGCCGGTGGCCGTCTTGGGCAGCTCGTCGACCACGCGCACCGCGCGCGGCGCCTTGAAGTGCGCGAGCCCCGCGCGGCACCACTCGATGAGCTCGGCGGGCGACGCCGGCGGCGCGCCGGGCGTGAGCACCACGGCGGCGACGGGTTTGACCAGTCCGGCCTCGTCGGGGGCGCCCACCACGGCGGCCTCCATGACCGACGGGTGCGCCAGCAGCCGCGCCTCCACCTCGGACGGCGTCACCCAGATGCCGCCGGCCTTGAGCAGGTCGTTGGACCGGCCCAGGCAGTGGTAGATGCCGTCGGCGTCGCGCACGTAGGTGTCGCCCGTGCGCATCCAGCCGCCGAGGAACACCGACCGCTGCGCCTCGGTGCGCCGCCAGTAGCCGATGGCCAGGCTCGCGCCGCGGATGAACAGCTCGCCGGGCACGTCCACGTCGCACACGGCGCCGTCCTCGTCGCGCACCTCCACGTCCCAGCCGGGCACGGGGCGGCCGGTGGTGCCGTGGTGGATGTCGTCCGGGTCGTTGGACAGGAAGATGTGCAGCGCCTCGGTGGAGCCGATGCCGTCGAGGATCTCGAAGCCGAAGCGATCGAGGACCTTCTTCTGCAGCGCCGCGGGCAGCGGTTCGCCCGCCGACACGCCCAGCCGCACCGACGCGAACGCCTCGCCGGTCAGGTCGGAGTGCACCATCGCGTTGTAGAACGTGGGCACGCCGAAGAACAGCGTGGGACGCGAGGCCTGCACCCGCTCGCCGAACACCTCGGGGGTGGGGCGCCGCGGCTCGAGGATGGTCGTGGCGCCGGCTGCGAGCGGGAAGAACACCGAGTTGCCGATGCCGTAGGCGAAGAACATCTTGGCCACCGACAGGCAGCGGTCGTCGGGCGTGATCCGCAGGGTGCGGGCGCCGTACGTCTCGTAGACGTGCCGGATGTTGGCGTGCCGGTGCATCGCGGCCTTGGGCTTGCCGGTGGTGCCGGAGGTGTAGAGCCACAGGGCCCACGCGTCCTCCTCGGTGGCCGCGGGCTCGGGCATCGGCCGGGCGGGCTCGTCGAGCAGCGTCTCCCAGCGCAGCACGTTGACGCGCTCGGGGACGTCGGGGGCGAAGTCGCCGGAGACGACGAGGTGCTCCACCTCGGGCGCCGTCGACACGGCCTCGTTGACGGCCGACGCGAACTCGGCGCTGCCCACCACCACGCGGGCGCCCGAGTCGGCGACGATCTCGGCCAGCTCGTGGCCCTCGTACATCGTCGAGATCGGCACGGCCACCAGGCCGGCGTGGAACGCGGCGAGGACGGTCTCGAGGAACTCGATGTCGTCGACCATCACGCACAGGACGCGGTCGTCGCGGCGCAGGCCCAGTCCGCGCAGGTTGGCGGCCACGCGGGCGACGTCGGCCGACAGCTCGGCGTACGTGCGCTCGCGGGTGCCCTCGGCGGCCGTCTTGTCGGCGAAGCCGCCGCGCGCCTGCGCGTGCACAAGGAAATCTGCTGCGTTGAATTCAGCCATCGGTCTACACCCGCTTGAAGTCGTACGCGGCGCGCTGGCCGGTGCCGAAGCGCCGCAGGGCGCCCTCGGGGCCGGAGGCGTTGGGGCGGATGAAGATCCAGTTCTGCCACGCGGTGAGCCGGCCGAAGATCTTGGTCTCCAGCGTCTCGGGGCCCACGAAGCGGTGGTTGGCCTCCATGCCGGTCAGGGCGTCGGGCGAGAGCGACGCGCGCTCCTCGAGCACGATCCGCAGCTCGTCGGCGAAGTCGATGTCGTCGAGCGCGAAGGTGACCAGGCCCAGCCCGTCGGCCGCGTCGGCGTCGAGGGCCTCGCCGAGGCTGCCCTCGGCGGCGGCGAGCGCGTCGTCGTGCCCGTAGAAGCGCGACTGCAGCCGGGTCAGGCCGTTGCCCATGGGGTACGGGCCGGTGTTCGACTCGGTGAGCGTGATGGTGGCGGGCGCGGCGTCGGGGTCCTCGTCCTCGTAGACGCCGACCAGCATGTACTGGCGGTCGGCGGCCAGGGCGATCTCGGCGAGGAAGCCGTCGAACGCGGTGCCCGGCTCGATCACGGCCATGAGGCTGCGGCTGGTGACGTCGAGGCGCTTGAACGTGCGCTTGAGGTACTGGCCGACCTCGTTGATGAACCAGTCGCCGGCGAGCTCGCGCAGCTGCGCGTCGAAGGCCAGGGCGCGCTCGTGCGAGCCCTGCACCCGGAAGACCCAGGTGCCGATGTCCTGCTCGTTGGTGCGCAGGCGCAGGATCAGGTCGTCGAGCTCGCGGGTGAGGCGCAGCGGCCAGTACTCGGCGCCCTGCGCGAGGGCGGCTGCCGCGTCGGCGGGGGGCGCCTCGTCGGGCACCGTGATGGTGATGTCGGCGCGGCGCTGGTCGCGGTCGATGGCGGCCGAGACGGTGGTGTAGGTGATGGTGTCGGCGTCGCCGGTGCGCTGCAGCGGCGTCAGCGCGACGCCCTGCGCATCGGACGGGCGCGGCGAGGCTTCGGCTGCGGCGAGGGCGCGCTCGCGGGCGGTGTCCATGAACACCGAGGCCTTGGCGACGGCGTCCACCAGGCCCCACTCGACGGCGGTCTGGCCCTTGACGCCCTCCTGGCGGGTGGCGAAGACGTCGGCGCGGTCCTTGCGCACCTTGCGCTTGTCCACCACGCGGGTGAGGCCGCCGGTGCCGGGCAGCACGCCCAGCAGCGGCACCTCGGGCAGCGAGACGGCGGACGAGCCGTCGTCCACCAGCACGATCTGGTCGCAGGCGACGGCCAGCTCGTAGCCGCCGCCGGCCGCGGTGCCGTTGACGGCAGCGATGTACGTCTGGCCCGAGTGGGCGGTGGCGTCCTCGATGCCGTTGCGGGTCTCGTTGGTGAACTTGCAGAAGTTGACCTTCCACGCGTGCGGCGAGGCGGCCAGCATGCGGATGTTGGCGCCGGCGCAGAACATCCGGTCGAGCCCGCCGGTGACGATCACCGACTTGACCTCGGGGTGCTCGAAGCGCAGGCGCTGCACGGCGTCGTAGAGCTCGATGTCGACGCCCAGGTCGTAGGAGTTCATCTTGAGCTCGTAGCCGGGGACGATGCCGCCCTCCGGGTCCACCTGCAGCGTCAGCGTGGCGACGGGGCCGTCGAACGCGAGCTTCCAGTGGCGGTAGCGGGAGGGGTCGGTGTCGAAGTCGACCACCGGGGTGGGGGCGTGGTGGTCGGTGACGGGGGCGGTGTCGCTGTCGAGGACGGTCATCGGGGTACCTCTCGGTTCGTCTGCTGCGGGCGGCCGGTGGGGCCGGTGCCCGCCGCGCCGTCCGCGGGGTGGGTTCCGGGGCGGCGGAGTGCGTGCGGGTGGGTGTTCTGGGGGGGCGTTCTGGGGGGTGTCGCAGAACGTGTCATCGCCGTCATGCGATGCACATCACTCTACACTGAAAATGCGATGCGTCAACCATCTGTCGAATATGACCGGGGTGCGTTATCGTTGGACGGGTGCCCTGGCGGGGGCTCCATGCAGGTCACGCCGGGGTGTGGGGGCAGGGGCGGGGCGAGGGCGGAGCGCCCGCCCGCACGCGCCGCGGCCCCGCCCGCAGGCACGACGACGAGGAGGACGGCAGTGTCGCTCACGGATGCAGGCGCCCCCCGGGCGTCGGTGCGCAGCGAGATGGGCGGTGCCAGCGCCCGGTCGCTGCTGCTCACGATGCTCGGCGAGTTCGTCTATCCCCGCGGTGCCGACGTGTGGACGTCCACGCTGCTGGAGGGGTTCGCGGTGCTGGGCGTGGAGGAGAAGTCGGCGCGCCAGGCCGTCTCCCGCGCCGCCGCCGAGGGGCTGCTCACCTCCACCCGCGACGGCCGCCGCACCCGGTGGACCCTCACCGGCGCCGGCACCACGCTGCTGCGCGAGGGCACCGAGCGCATCTACTCGTTCCTGGCCGCCGAGCGCGAGTGGGACGGCCGCTGGCTGCTGCTGTCGGTGGCGGTGCCCGAGACGCAGCGGCGGCTGCGGCACCGGCTGCGCACGCAGCTCACGTGGCTGGGCATGGGCTCGCCCGCCCCGGGGCTGTGGGTGGTGCCCGATGTGTCCGTCGCCGACGAGGTGGCCGAGGTGCTCGAGGGGCTCGACCTGCGGCGCGGCGCGTTCGTGTGGTCGGGCACGTGGATGGACATCGGCGAGCGGCAGTCGCTCATCGACGCCGCGTGGCATCTCGACGAGGTGGCCGCGACGTACCGCGAGTTCCTCGACGTCTTCACGCCCGACACGGGGCTCGAGCCGGCCGCGGCCTTCGCGGCGCAGGTGCACCTGGTGCAGGCGTGGCGGCGCTTCCCGTTCCTCGACCCCGACCTGCCGCTGAGCCTGCTGCCTGAAGACTGGCCCGGCCCGGCCGCGGCGCGGGCGTTCCAGGACTGCCACGCCGCCTGGCACGCGGGGGCGCAGCAGGCGTGGGAGGGATGGGTGCCCGAGGGCTGAGGGGTCTGCCCCGCCGCTCAGCGCACGCGGGGCAGCACCGCGCGGCCGAAGAGCTCCACGATCTCGTCGCGCCGCGCGCCGTCGCCCACCGGGGAGAAGACGATGGTCTCGGCGCCCGCCTCGCGGTATTCGCCGATCCGGGCCGCGACGTCGTCCGGCTCGCCGTGCAGCAGGTACCTGTCGGCCAGCCGGTCGAAATCCTGCTGGTAGATGGTGCTCACGGTGTCCACCACCTCGCGGCGTGAGCGCGCGGCGTCCTCGTCCACGCCGCCCCAGCAGAACACGGCGCCGCGCACCGAGGCCGGGTCGCGGCCCGCACGAGCCGCCTCGGTGCGCACCTGCGCGAGCGAGTCGGCGAGCTGCTCGGGGCTGTACATGTAGGGGAACCACACGTCGGCGAACCGGCCGGCGCGGCGCATGGCGGCCGGCCGGCGCCCGCCCAGCCACACGGGCGGGCCGGGCCGCTGGACGGGCGGCGGCTGCAGGCGCCCACCGGGGATGCGGGTGAACTGGCCGGTGAAGTCCACCGGGTCGCCGGCGAACAGGCGCCGCATCACCTCGAGGTGCTCGTCGGTGCGGCGGCCGCGCGTGTGCACGTCGACCCCCGCGGCCTCGAACTCGGCCGGGAACTCGCCGCCCACCCCCACGCCCAGGTCGAGCCGGCCCTGCGAGACGCGGTCGAGCGTGGCGGCGAGCTTCGCGGCGAGCGCCGCCGGGTACAGCGGCAGGATCACCACCGACGTGAGCAGGCGGACGCGCCGGGTGGCCCCGGCCGCGGCCGCCAGCGTGACGAACGAGTTGGGCGTGGCGCCGTGGAAGAACAGGTGCTCGCCCCAGGAGACCCCGTCGAAACCCGCGTCCTCCGCCGCAGCAGCGACGGAGGACGCGGATTCCTGATCGGGGCCCAGCGTGACGTAGACGCGCATGCGGGCCTTTCTCAGTAGCGGTGCTGTTCGGGGTCGACGTAGCCACCGGCCTCCTCGTGCCCGGGCCCGCGGTCGACGGCGGCGTCGAAGGTGGGCGAGGGGCCGGTGACGGGCTGCTGCGCGGGGCCGCCGACGCGCTTGCGCAGCACGCCGTCGTCGCCGCCGGTGAAGCCGTGCGATTCCAGCCAGGCCCGCACGGCCTCGCGGTGCGGGTGCTCGGGGCGGATCGTGTTGTACACGTAGTTCACCCCGCGCGCGGCGGCCTCGCGCTCGATGTTCTCGAGCACGAACCCGCCCACGCCCGCGCCCTGGCGTTCCGGGTCGGTGGCGAGCAGGATCTCCGCGTCGCCCCAGGCCAGGTCGAGCCAGCCGTAGCCGACCACGGCGCCGTCGTCGGTGACGTCCCACCACTCGCCGGTGATGGGCTGGCCGTCGGTGTAGTCGAGGTCGAACGCGCCCGCCGGCGCGCCGCCGACGATCCGCATCTTGTCGGCGTCCCACGCGGGGGCCGCCTCCTTGGTCCACTGCAGCGTCATGGCCTGGTCTCCCTTCGGTGCCCGGTCGTCAGACCAGGCCCTCCTCGGCCAGGTGGACGTAGTCGAACTCGACGGGCTGGTCGTTGATGCCGGTCTGCGGCGGGGCGATCCAGCCGGCGAACCTGCCGGGCTCGTACTCGGGCACCATCAGCGCGGCGACCTTCTTGCGGGTCTCCTCCGACGGCAGCCACTCGGACGCGTGCGCGTTCCATTCCTCCTCGGTGAGGACGCGGCCGTCGGGGCTGACGAAGTGGCCGGCGTAGTTGCCCACCTTGCGGTTGAAGCCCTCGTGCGGCAGCGTGAGCCGCTCGTCGAGCCCGGCGTCCTCGAGCGCCTGGTTCCAGCGGCGCACGCCGTTCTGGCAGTCGGCGGTGTACTCGTCGCGCAGGTCGAGGTTGAGGGCGGTGAGGTAGGGCACCTGCTTCTCGACGATCTCGCCGTTCTCGATCATGCGCACCGGGTAGGTGGAGTCGGTGAGCTCGTGGTCGTCCTTGCGGCGCGTCTCCTGCCAGCGGCCCTTGAGCCCGCCGGTGTAGTAGGCGGCGACGTTGGTGGACTGCTCGGAGCCGAACAGGTCCATCGACACCGAGTACTGGAAGTTGAGGTACTGCTGGATCACCTGGAGGGGGATGCCGCCGTACTGCCAGATGTCGTCGGTGCCGTGCTCGGCCATCAGCTCGGCGGTGCGCTCCACGGTCCGTTGCACGCCGGTGGTGCCGACGAACATGTGGTGCGCCTCCTCCTTGAGCATGAACTCGCAGGTGCGGGCCAGCGGGTCGAACGCCGACTCCTTGAGCGTGCCCAGCTGGTACTTGCCGTCGCGGTCGGTGAAGTACGTGAACATGAAGAACTGCAGCCAGTCGGTGGTCTCCTCGTTGAAGGCGCCGAGGATGCGCGGCGAGTCGACGTCGCCCGAGTTGCGCTTGAGCAGCTGCTCGGCCTCCTCGCGGCCCTCGCGGCCGAAGTACGCCTGCAGCAGGTAGACCATGGCCCACAGGTGCCGGCCCTCCTCCACGTTGACCTGGAAGAGGTTGCGCAGGTCGTAGATGGACGGGGCGGTCATGCCCAGCACGCGCTGCTGCTCGACGGAGGCGGGCTCGGTGTCGCCCTGCACGGTGATCAGGCGCATGAGCTCGGCGCGGTACTCGCCCGGCACCTCCTGCCACGCGGGCTCGCCCTTGTGCTGGCCGAAGTTGACCTTGCGGTCCTCCTTGGCCTCGGCGAGGAAGATGCCCCAGCGGTACTGCTCCATGGGGACGAAGTCGAAGTGCGCCCAGCCGTCGCGGCCGACGGCGATGGCGGTGCGCAGGTAGACGTCCTCGGTGGGGAGCTGGGGGCCCAGGTTCTTCCACCAGTCGAGGAACTTGGGCTGCCAGCGCTCGAGCGCGCGCTGCAGGCGGCGGTCGCTGGCGAGGTCGACGTTGTTGGGGATCCGCTCGCTGTAGTCGATGGGGCTCAGCGGGCCGGTGGGCTTGGGGGCGGCTCCGATGCGATCATCCTGGACGGTCATGGTGATCTCCTCGTATGGGGGCGGGGTGGGGGTGGGTGTGTGTCGCAAGAGGGGCGGGCGTGCCATTGCGACGTCGATTACATTCTACAGATTCCTGACGGAACGTCTAGGGGTTTGTAGAGCAAACGGCGTTTCAGCTGGTGGGAAGGCGTATCAGGCGCTCGTCGTCGCCTCCCGCGACCACCAGTGCGACGTCGTCGGCGCGCCGCTCGCGCACGATGCGCTGGTTCAGGTAGCCCTTGTCGGTGATCTCCCCGGCGTCGAGGCCGGGCCACTCGGTGAGGATCCGGACGCGCTCGATGCGCTGCGAGGATCCCCCGCCGGCGGCGGCGAGGCGGGCGAGTGCCTGCTCCAGCTCGGCGCGCAGGGCCGGCTCGGGCACGCCGCGGTCGTCGCACCGCGCGGCGTGGTCGGCGGCAAGCCACACCAGGGCGCTGACGGCGCCGGTGTCGTGGCCGCAGATCGCCGCGTCGGTGAGCAGCCCGCGGGCGGCGGACAGCAGCGCGGGGCGGAGCGTGCCGACGGAGACGAACGTGCCGGTGGCCAGCTTGAAGTCCTCGGCGATGCGGCCGTCGAAGGCCAGACCGCGGGACGGGTCGGCCGGGTCGACCAGGCGGACGGCGTCGCCGGTGCGCAGGAAGCCCTCCTCGTCGAAGGCCGCCGCGGTGAGGTCGGGGCGGGCGAAGAAGCCGGGCGTGACGTTGGGACCGCGCACGCGCAGCTCCGTCTTGGCGCCCGACGGCACCAGCTTGAGCTCGTCGCCGGGCAGCGGCACCCCGATCGTGTCGCTGCGCTCGATGGGGAAGTGGGCCGTCGTCACGGCGGGGGAGGTCTCCGTCTGGCCCCACGACGTGGTCATGAGCATGGCGGAGCCGTGCCGCTGGGCCAGCGCGCGCAGCCGCTCGAACGTCTCCTGCGGCAACGCGGCGGCGGCGTAGAAGCACAGGCGCAGCGAGGAGAAGAACTCCTTGGCGGCCGCGTCGTCGCGCTCGAGGATCGGCAGCAGGACGCCGTAACCGGCGGGCACGTTGAAGTAGATCGTGGGGGCGGCCGCGGCGAGGTTGCGGACGGTGCGGTCGATCATGCCCGGGGCGGGACGGCCGTCGTCGATCCAGATCGTGCCGCCGTTCATGAGCACCATGTCGAGGTTGTGGTTGCCGCCGAAGGTGTGGCTCCAGGGCAGCCAGTCGAGCAGCACCGGGGGCTCGTCGGTGAGGAACGGCCAGGCCTGGCGCATCTGCTGCTGGTTGGCGGCGAGCATGCCGTGGGTGTTGACGACGCCCTTGGGCGAGCCGGTGGA
>CAZDSL010000077.1:0-10038 GCA_964507655.1 uncultured Mycobacteriaceae bacterium
GGGCGTGGCCGGACCGGGGGGGCGTGGGTGTGCCGCGGGGCGACGCGCGCGCCGCGGGGCCGCAGGTCGACGACGCCGCCGTGCGCGTCCTCGCCCACCGCGGGCAGCCCGGCGGAGCGCAGCGCACCCAGCAGGTCGGACAGCTCGAGCCGCGAGATCGCCACGGTGGGGGCGATGCGGCGCAGGTCCAGATGCCCCAGCCGGGCCAGGACCTCCGCGAGCAGCGCCTCGTCCTCGCAGCGCAGGAACGAGGAGGCGTAACCGACGCGCAGCCGGCCGTGCCGGCGGGCGACGTCGTCGATGAGATAGGTGAGCGCCTGCGGGACGGGCGTGCGCGAGGCCCGGGCGAACAGCGCATGCAGCTCCGCGCCGGACAGGCCCGAATCGAGGCCGCCGCGCAGCGACTCCTCGGTGATCCGGTAGACCGTGGCGGCGCCCGTCGATTCGACCTCGGCGACGCGGTCGATCTGCGCGCCGAGCTCGGGCGTGAGGGGGCCGGGGGCGATCATGGTGAGGTCGGCCTGCACCAGCACGTGGTCGACCGGCGCGGGCATCGCGGCGGCCATCGCGTCGGCGGGGCCGGGGCCGGCGGGTTCGGCGGCAGCTGGGGGATCGGCGGGGCCGGGCGGGCCGTCGGCCGTGTCGGACGACAGCGTGCGCAGCAGCGCGCGGCCCGGGCCGGACACGGCGCCGTGGGCAGTCGCGCCCACGTCCTGGGCCTCGGCCAGAAGGTAGTCGACCAGCCCCCGCGGGAGCCGCCCGTGCCGACGGGGGCGCAGCCAGCGCAGCGCGGCGAGCAGGTCGTCGACGGGCGCGGCCGAGCCGGGGGTCTCGTCGGCGAGGCGGGAGAGCACCGCCGCACGGTCGGACGCGACGGCGGACGAGGTGAGCTCGGGGGTCAGCGCGGCGATCGACTTGCCGGCGGCATCGCGGGTGCCGATCTCCCACACGCGCCGCGGCATCCGCAGCCAGGCCTCGGCGAGCACCGCCCAGCGCGGCGCGGGGGAGCGGGCCAGCCACGCGTCGATCTCGGTCGACGGCGCCCAGTAGGCGTCGGCGGTGTCGGGCGAGGGCACCGGCTCGGGCAGCCCGCGGCGGATGAGGCCGGCGCCGGCGAGCAGCTCGAGCAGGAATCCCACGCGGCGCTCGTCGAGGCCGGTGGCCTTGGCGACGCGGCGGATCTCGCGCACGCCCACGCCGCCCCCGCGCAGCTGGGGCACAGGATGCGCGCCGAGCTCGCCGATCACCGCCTCGGCGTGCCGCAGCAGCTCGGCGGCCTCGCCCGCGGCGGCGGCGTCCACCTCGGCCGGATCGTGGGCGGTGGTGTGCAGTGCGGGGGCGGTGAGCGACACGGGGGCGACGCCGGAGGACCGGAACGCGGCCAGCACGGCGGCGGGCAGGCGCACCGTCTGCTCGTCCACCTTGTCGAGGATGCCGGCGCGCAACAGCCGCTGCACCGGCGTGGTGGCGTCCGCGTCGGCGGCGGCGTCGCGGGTGCGGCCGAGACCGCCTCCCGCGGCGAGGGCGTCGAGCAGCGCGTGCTCGTCCTCGGAGAGGGCGGCGAGGCGCTCGTGCAGCGCCGTGCCGCCCGTGGGCAGCGTGCCGCCCGCCTTCGTGCCGTCTGCCTCGGTGCCGCCCGCCTTCGTGCCGTCTGCCTCGGGGCCGCCGGCTTTGCTGCCGCCGGGGGAGGGGAGGGCCGAGGCCGGCCAGGGCACGATCTCGGCGGCCGCGGGCACCATGTGCAGCGCGGCATCGTCGCCCCACACCAGGGCCGCCGCCCGCAGCTCGTCGAGGGCGCCGGTGACCGCGGCCGCCGGGGCGAGGCCGCGCAGCCTGTCACGGACGGCGCGGAGGGGGACGGGGGAGTCGTCGGCGTGCGCGTCGGCCAGCAGTGCCAGCACCGCCATGGCCAGGGTGTCGAGCGCGTCGGCGGCGCGGTGCACCGACAGGCGCTGCGCGGCGCGGCTCGCCAGCACGGCGGTGGAGGCGGGGGGAGCGACGGCGAGGTCGGGACGGATCCGCAGAAGCCGGGCGAGCGCGTCGTCGGGCAGGCCGCGCAGCCACTGCGCAAGCCCCTGTTCGCCGCGGCGCGCGGCGTGGGACGGGGGCGTGGGCGTGGGCATCGGTACCCAGGTTAGTGACCTGGGCTGGCCCACTGCGACGGCGACTGCCAAAATGGGGGCGTGGCTGAGAACCTGGTGGCGGAGAACGCCCACACTGCTGACCTTCACGCGCACACCGCCGATGTCGCCGTGTCGCACCATCGGCACGATTCCGGCTGGCCCGAGCTGCCCGCCGGCGAGCACGCGGTGACGGAGCTGTCGTCCTCCCGCTCCGGCGGGCTTTCGCCGTTCGGCGAGGTGATCCAGCTTCCGCTGCCCGCGGAGGACCTCCCCTACGTGCATCCCGTCACCGTCCCCAACCGCTGAGCGGTCCGTCGACCGGCGCCCGTGCGGGGCCCTCTGCCCGGGCGCCCCGCACCTGAAGAAGGGCGCACCATGACCGCACACCCCACCGAGCCGTCGGGCCGGTCCGGGCCCGCCGAGCTCACCCACGTCGACGCGGCGGGCAATGCCCGCATGGTCGACGTGGGCGCGAAGAACCCCAGTGCCCGCCGCGCCGTCGCGGCGGGCACTTTCCGTACCACCGCCGAGGTGGTGCGGCTGCTCGCCGAGGGCGGCCTGCCCAAGGGCGACGCGCTCGCCGCCGCCCGCATCGCGGGCATCATGGCGGCCAAGAAGACCCCCGACCTGATCCCGCTGTGCCATCCGATCGCGCTGTCGGGCGTCACCGTCGAGTTCGAGGTGGGCGACGACACCGTCGAGGTGACGGCCACCGTGCGCACCACCGACCGCACCGGCGTCGAGATGGAGGCGCTGACGGCGGTGGCCGTGGCGGGGCTGACGCTGCACGACATGGTCAAGGCCGTCGATCCGGCCGCCGCGATGGACGGCGTGCGCGTGCTGGCGAAGGACGGCGGCAAGACCGGCGCCTGGCGGCGGCCGTGAGCCCCGCGTCTGGTGTCCCCGCGCCCGGTGTCCCCGCGCCTGGCGCCCGGAGCGCCGCCGTGATCGTCGCGTCCACCCGGGCGGCCGGGGGCGTCTACCCCGACCGCACCGGCCCGCTCATCGTCGAGTGGCTGCGGGCCCGAGGGTTCACCGTGGCGGAGGCCGCCGTGGTGCCCGACGGCGCCGCGGTGGGCGCGGCGCTGCGCCGGGCGCTGGACGACGGACCGGCTGTGGTGCTCACCTCGGGTGGCACGGGTGTTTCGCCCACCGACGAGACCCCGGAACAGACGCTGCCGCTGCTCGACAAGGAGCTGCCGGGGCTGGCCGACGCGGTGCGGTCGGCGGGCCTGCCGGCGGTGCCCACGGCCGTGCTCTCGCGGGGCGTGGCGGGTGTGGCGGCGGGCGCGCTCGTGGTGAACCTGCCCGGTTCCACCGGCGGCGTGCGCGACGGGCTCGGCGTGCTCGACGGCGTGCTGGAGCACGCCCTGGACCAACTGCGGGGAGGAGACCACCGATGAGCGATGCGGGGGCGCCGGTGAGCGCCGAGGTGCGGTGCGCGCGGGTGAGCGACGAGCCGATCACGCTGCGCGAGCACGAGGGGTATGTGGCGCACCCCTCGGCGGGCGCGGTGGTGGGCTTCAGCGGCGTGGTGCGCGACCACGACAGCGGGCGCGGCGTGGTGCGGCTGCACTACACCGCGCACCCGTCCGCGGCGGAGGTGCTCGCTGCGGCGGCGCACCGGGTGGCGTCGGGCTCGCCGGGTGTGCGGGCCGTCGCCGTGAGCCACCGCGTGGGCGACCTGGACATCGGCGACGAGGCGCTGGTGGCCGCCGTGTCGGCCGATCATCGCGCGGAGGCCTTCGCCGCGTGCGCGGCGCTCGTGGAGGCCGTCAAGGAGCAGATCCCGGTGTGGAAGCACCAGTTCTTCTCCGACGGCACCGATGAGTGGGTCGGCTGCGCCTGAGCCGGCGTGAGGCAGGCACAGCCGCGGAGAGAACGACGCAACGCCCCGCACCTGATGATGGTGCGGGGCGTTGCGTCGTCCGCGTCGGCGGGCCCGGCAGGGCCGGCGGCGAGGTGGCTCAGCCGAGGTTGAGGTTGGCGAGCGTCAGGTAGTGCGCGATCACGTCCTGGTCGACGTCGACACCCTGGGCCGAGGCGTAGTGCACGGCCTTCTGGGCGGCGTCGGTGATGCTGTCGCGGAACTGCGCGTCGACGGGGACGTTGTTGTCGGCGGCGAGGTCGAGGACCTGGTCGACGATCTGGGTGACCGCGTCGGCGGGCGAGGGGGCCGGGGCCTCGGGGGCCTCGGCGGCGACCGCGGGGGCGGGGGCCGGCGCGGGGGCGGGCTGCGGGGCGGAGACGTCGCGCGGGGTGTACCCGCCGAGGCCCTTGCCGCACACCGGCCATGCGCCCTTGCCCTGGCCCGCGAGGACCTCTTCGGCGACGGCGATCTGCTGCTGCTTGGTGGCCTGGTTGGCCGAGGGGGCGTACTGGGTGCCGCCGTAGGCCGCCCAGGTGCTCGGGGAGAACTGGAGGCCGCCCTGGTAACCGTTGCCGGTGTTGATGCCCCAGTTGCCGCCCGACTCGCACTGTGCGACGGCGTCCCACTGGGCGTCGGTGGCGGCGTTGGCGGTGCCGGCGAGGGCCAGCGAGGCGGAGCCGGCGACAGCGCCGGAGACGGCGATCTTGGTGAGGGTGCGCCCGGTGGTGCTGGGCTTGCGGTGACGTCCGGCCATCGTTGAAGCAGTTCCTCTCCACACACGCCTGCGAGGTCAGCTGTCGGGTTGGGGCTGAGAGGTAGCCCTGTGCACGTCGCGGCGGCGGCCGTGGCGCACACGTTCACCCCTAGGGCCGCGTACCGGCGTGCGCTGTGCGCCCGTGGTGCCGGCGGCTCCGGTGTCCGTGGAGGACGTGGGTTCCCCGTCTCCGTCCCTGGGTGGTTCGTCGGTATCCGGTGCCCGTCGGACGGAGCTCGGCGTTACGGGGCCGGATCGGTCGTGTCAGCGACCGCGGATGACGGTATCCGTTACCGAGGCGGGAGTCACGCTTTGTGTTCGTGCGGGCGCTTGATAGTCCATTACCGGACTTGATTGCAAATCGGCGATGAAAGCGCAGGTAGAGGGGCTGCGTTATGAAACGATGCACGCTCGTTATGCCACCGTGATGTGAGGCAGGTCACCGTCGATCAAGCCTCAGAGCTTGAATGGACGATTGTGCGAGTCGTCCCGCGGAGCGGGACGTCCGGCCCCGCTCAGCCCCCGGCGAAGGGCGGGAGGACGTCCAGGGTGTGCCCCGCCGTGGGCGCGCCGACGGGCAGGGGGGCGTCGTCGTCGCGCACCGCTACGCCGTTCCAGAGGTAGGAGCAGCGGTCCAGCACGGCGGCCACCGAGGGGCGCGCCGACGCCACGTGGGCGAGCAGCGCGGCCAGGCTCGGGGCGGGGCCGGTCCACGGCAGCGACTCCTCGTCGCAGCCGGCCGCGGCGGCGGCGCCGGCGAAGTAGCGGATCGTGATCGTCGGTGTGGTCACGGAGGCAACCTACTTCTTTCGCGGGGGGACCGGCGCAGCGGCGTGCGCCGGTGCCGGGCGGGCCGGATCAGCCGCCGATGGCGCTCATCGGGCGCTCGGGCTGGTGGAAGTCGGGGGAGTCGATGCCGTGCCCGGCGCGCTTGGCCCACATGCCGGCGCGCCACCGGCGGGCGATGGCGTCGTCGTCGGCGCCGCCGCGGAGCAGGGCGCGCAGATCGAACTCGTCGCGGGCGAACAGGCAGTTGCGCAGCTGGCCGTCGGCGGTGAGGCGGGTGCGGTCGCAGGCGGCGCAGAACGGCTCGGTGACCGACGCGATGATCCCCACCGTGCCGGGGCCGCCGTCGACCAGCCAGCGCTGCGCGGGGGCCGAGCCGCGGCGGCGGGGGTCGGGGGTGAGCCGGAAGTGCTCCTCGAGCACCGCCCGGGCCTGCGCGGCCGTGACCATGGTGGTGCGGCGCCAGTCGTGGCCGGCATCGAGCGGCATCTGCTCGATGATGCGCAGCTCGTAGCCGTGGTCGAGGCAGAACTGCAGCAGCTGCGGTGCGTCGGCGGCGTTGAGGTCCGGCTTGAGCACGGCGTTGACCTTGACGGGAGTGAGGCCGGCGCTGTGGGCCGCCTCGAGCCCGGCGAGCACGTCGCCCAGGCGGTCGCGCCGGGTGATGGCGGCGAACTCGGCGGCGTCGATGGTGTCGAGCGAGACGTTGACGCGGTCGAGGCCGGCCTCGGCCAGCGCGCGGGCCTTGCGGGCCAGGCCGACGCCGTTGGTGGTCATGGCCAGCCGGGGCCGCGGGGTGAGCGCCGCGGCGGAGGCGATGATGTCGACGATGTCGCGGCGCAGCAGGGGCTCGCCGCCGGTGAACCGGATCTGGGTGATGCCGAGGTCGCGGGTGGCGATGCGCATGAGCCGCTCGAGCTCGGCGGCCGTGAGCACCTGTTCGTTGGGGAGCCAGTCGAGCCCCTCGGCGGGCATGCAGTACGTGCAGCGCAGGTTGCAGCGGTCGGTGAGCGAGATGCGCAGGTCGGTGGCGACGCGGCCGAACGTGTCGGCCAGCGCGCCGCGGGCGAAGCGCGGGTCGGATTCTGCCGGGGCGGCGCCGGTGGCCGCCCCCGCGGGCCCGGCGTCGCCGACGACGGGCACCCCCAGATTCACCGCTGTCATGTCCTCCAGCCTATCCGCGATCGCGGTCGCGTCGAGGGAGGAACCGGGGATATCGGCCCGGGGCGGACGGTGGGGGAAGGCCGTTCGGGCCAACGCGGAACTCGTTGTCGCAGATGCGTGAGTTTGATGCAGGGAAAGGCGCATATGATGCGCGCATGCGCCTTATGCCGACTCCGCGCGCGCGTCGACGGTCCGTGGCGGCCCCGGCCTGGCTGTTCCTGCCCGCCGCGCTGGGCGCCGTGCTCGTGGGGCTGCCCATCGTGGGGCTGGCGGCGACGGTGCCGTGGGACAGGTTCTTCGCGCTCATCACCTCGGACTCGTCGCTCACGGCGCTGCGGCTGAGCCTGCAGACGGCGGCGGCCGCGACCGTGATCGTGGTGGTGCTGGGCGTGCCGATGGCGGTGCTGCTCGCCCGGTCGGAGGGCCGGTGGACGCGGCCGGTGCGGGCGGTGGTGCTGGTGCCGCTGGTGCTGCCGCCGGTGGTAGGCGGGCTGGCGCTGCTGTACACGTTCGGCCGCCGGGGGATCGCGGGCGAGCGGCTGCATGCGCTGGGCATCGACATCGCCTTCTCCACGACGGCGGTGATCCTCGCGCAGTCGTTCGTGTCCCTGCCGTTCCTGGTGCTCAGCCTGGAGGGGGCGCTGCGGGGGATGGACAGGCGCTACGAGGACGTCGCGGCCACGCTGGGGGCCAGGCCGGGCCGGGTGCTGCGCAGGGTGACGCTGCCGATGGTGCTGCCCGGGGTGGCGTCGGGCGTGGTGCTGGCGTTCGCGCGGGCGCTCGGCGAGTTCGGGGCCACCATCACCTTCGCGGGCAGCCTCCAGGGGCGTACCCGTACGCTTCCGCTGGAGATCTACCTGCAGCGGGTGGACGACCCGGACGCGGCGGTGGCGCTGTCGATACTGCTCATCGTGGTGGCCGTCGTCGTGGTGGTGTGCATCCACGGCAGGGGCGGCGGTCGCGGACGCGGCGGCCGCCGGCAGGCCCGTGCGGGGCGTGCGTCGTGGCGCGGGGCGCCGGGCGGCGCCGCGGCGGGCGGCGAGGAGAGGGGAGTGCATGGGCTCGATCCGGCCAGGGGAACGGCCTGACGGGCGGGCGTGGCTCGCCGTCGACGCGACGGTGATCGAGCGGGGCTTCTCGGTGTCGCTGCGCGGGGCGCCGGGCGAGGTGCTGGCGGTGCTGGGGCCCAACGGCGCCGGCAAGTCCACGCTGCTGTCGGTGATCGCCGGCTTGGTGCACCCCGACTCGGGCCGGGTGCGCGCCGGCGAACGGATGCTGCTCGACGGCGAGAGCGGGGTGGACGTGCCCGTCGCGCAGCGGCAGGTGGGTCTGCTGGCGCAGGACGCGCTGCTGTTCGGCAGCCTGTCGGTGGCCGAGAACGTCGAGTTCGGTCCGCGCAGCCAGGGGGCGGGCCGCGCCGAGTCGGCGGAGATCGCGGCGCGGTGGCTGCGGGAGGTCGGGGCCGGCGACCTCGCGCGCCGCAAGCCGCGCACGCTGTCGGGCGGGCAGGCTCAGCGGGTGGCCATAGCTCGGGCGCTCGCCGCGGGGCCACGGGTGCTGCTGCTCGACGAGCCGATGGGGTCGCTCGACGTGGCGGTGGCCGCGCAGGTGCGCTCGATGCTGCGCCGGGTGCTGCGCGACCGGGCGCGCGAATACGGCGGCGAGTGCGCGACGGTGATCGTCACGCACGACCTCGTCGACGCGCTCACGCTGGCCGACAGGATCGTCGTCCTCGACAACGGCGTCGTGGCGGACGAGGGGCCCGTGGACGCGGTTCTGCGCTCGCCGCGCAGCGCGTTCGCGGCCGATCTGGCGGGCACGAACATGGTGGCCGGCACGGCGCCGGAAGACGTGGACGGGACGGTGGCGGCGGCCGGTGACGGCGGGGGCGGCGGGCGGCGGGCCGGGCGCGGACTGTTCCGCAGGGCTGTGCGCGGTGGCGGGGCTGTTTCCGACGGTGGGGCTGTTTCCGGCGGTGAGGCTGTTTCCGGCGGTGGAGCCGCCTCCGGTGACGGGGCGGCCGCCGCTGTGCGGACGGAATCCGGCGCGGTGCTGCACGGGACGACCATCCACCGGGTGGAGGCGGGCGGGCCGGCCGTGGCGGTGTTCGCGCCGCGCGCCGTGGCCGTGTACGCGGAGGCGCCGCACGGCAGCCCGCGCAACGTGGTGCCGGTGACGGTGACGGCCGTGGAGGCGCGCGGCGACGCGATCCGGGTGCGCGCGGCCGATGCGGCGGGGGCGCCGTTGATGGCGGACCTCACCACCGCGGCGATGCGCGATCTGGGGCTGTCGGCGGGGGACCGCGTGGACTTCGTGGTGAAGGCCTCCGAGGTGCGGATCTACCCGCGCTGACGGGGTGCGCGCGCCGAGCGTGTGCGCGCTCAGTCGCGCTGGCGGCGGCCCGAGGCCAGCGCGCCGATGACGCAGATGACGAGGCCGAGCGGGCAGGCCATCGCGGCGATGTAGAAGTAGTTGCTCAGGTGCGAGTGGAACAGCGGCGCGACGAACGAGACGACGATGGAGAGCACCCCGAGGGCGAACAGCACCACGCCGAGGCGGATGATCGCCGTGGAGACGGCCGTACCGCGGGCGGGGGCCTGCGGCGGCCGGTCGGCGGGGGCGGCGGTGCCGGGTGATTGCGGGGCTGGTGCAGCGTTCACGGATACCACGGTAGCGCGGCCGCGGGGCGGGGTGGTGGTCACGGGCCTGGTGGGGGTGCGTGAGCGGCGCGTGACCCGTCGTCGGGGGTAGTCTCAGGGGCGGACGCGTCCTGCGGCGAGCGGGGCGCGTCAGTCGTGTGAGCGGCTCCGGGTCGGAAGGGCCTTGCCGCTCGGCGCCGATGGATCCGGGGCGGGAGGCCCGCGGGGTTCGCCGGCGCGGTCTTCGATCAATCAGGTTCAACGATCACGAGTGGGTGAGCAGGGTGCCGACCGGCAAGGTCAAGTGGTACGACAGCGACAAGGGTTTCGGGTTCCTGGCGCAGGACGAGGGCGAGGACGTGTATGTCCGTTCTTCCGCGCTGCCGGACGGGGTGGAGTCCCTCAAGGCGGGGCAGCGGGTGGAGTTCGACATGGCCACCGGCCGGCGCGGGCCGCAGGCGCTGCGTGTGCAGGTGCTCGAGCCCGCGCCGTCGGTGAGCCGCGGCCGCCAGCAGCGCCGGGAGGGCGGGCATCGGCGATCGCCCGATGAGCTGCACGGCATGGTCGAAGACATGATCACCCTGCTCGAGGCGACGGTGCAGCCGGACCTTCGCAAGGGGCGCTACCCCGACAGGAAGACGGCGCAGCGCATCTCCGAGGTGGTGCGGGCGGTGGCGCGCGAGTTGGAGGCCTGACGGGCGC
>CAZDSL010000078.1:0-9943 GCA_964507655.1 uncultured Mycobacteriaceae bacterium
CCACCGCGATCTTCTCCATGTAGAACACGGCCGACGGGTCGAACATGGCGCCGCGCTCGGAGCAGGCGAGCACCGCGATCGAATTGGGCATCCCCTTGGACATGAGCGTGGTGCCGTCGATGGGGTCGACGGCGACGTCGCACGCGGGGCCGTCTCCGTTGCCGACCTCCTCGCCGTTGTACAGCATCGGGGCCTCGTCCTTTTCGCCCTCGCCGATCACGACGACACCCTGCATGGACACCGAGCTGATCATGTGCCGCATGGCGTCGACGGCGGCACCGTCGCCGCCCTCCTTGTCGCCGCGCCCCACCCAGCGACCGGCGGCCATCGCCGCAGCCTCCGTGACGCGGACCAACTCCATCGCCAGGTTGCGGTCGGGGGCCTCGCGTCGGTTGGGCTGGGCGCTGGTCGTCATCGGTGCTTACCTCCTGGAACGGTGTGACTGCGATTCTCGCAGAGTCTTCCATGCGACGCGGCACCGGACTCGGTGGACGGAAGCGGGGCTGCGATACTGGGTGCGTGGCAGCCGACAAGCCGAGAATCCTGCAGAACAACCGCGACCTGGCGCTGTCGCTGATCCCGTTGGTGATCATCTGCCTGATCGTCGCGGGCCTGGCCGGGCAGTGCTCGTTCCGCCCGGGCGGCCCTTCGCAGGGCGAGATCCCCACCTACGACGCGGGCCCCGTCCTCACGCGCGACGCCCTGACGTACACCTTCCCGATCCGGCTGCCCGCCACCCCGGACGGCTGGAAGGCCAACTCGGGCGGCAACGACCCGATCGACGGTGACAACGGCGGCACCGCGGTGCGCGTCGGTTACATCACCGACGGCGGCAACTACCTCGAGGTGGTGCAGACGAACGCCGGCGCGGCGGCGCTGGCGCAGTACATGGTGCAGGAGACGCGGCAGGTCAGCGGCAGCGCGACGGTCGCCGGGGTGCAGTGGCAGGTGCGCGGCCGCGAGGGCGCCGAGCCGGTGTGGACGGCCGACCGCGGCGAGGTGCGCTGGGGGCTCACCGGGCGAGCGTCGGACGCGGAGTTCCGCGAGATGGCCGCGGCGCTGGCGCAGGCCCAGCCGCTGCCGTCGGAGTAGCCGGCGGCGTCAGGCGCCGGCGGCGTCCGGGTTCTCCTCGGCGAGCGCCGACTCGATGCGCTTGCGCGCGCCGTCCAGGTGGAACTCACAGCGTTTGGCCAGCTTCTCGCCGCGCTCCCACAGCGCCAGCGACGCGTCCAGGTCGAGCCCGCCCTGCTCGAGCACCCTCACCACGTCGACCAGCTCGTCGCGCGCCTGCTCGTAGCCGAGCTCGTCCACGGGCTTCTCGGTTGATTCCACGTCTGCTCCCTTGCTGGTTCTCGTCGTCGGCCGGGGCCGGCGGGCTAGTCTTCGCGGCTGATGACGGCGGCGCGCACCGCGCCGTCGGCCACCCGCACCCGCACCTGGGTGCCGGGCGGGGCGTCGTCCACGGTGCGCAGCACCTCGGTGGTGCCGTCGGGGTTCATCCGCTGCACCACGGCGTAGCCGCGGGCGAGCGTGGCGGCCGGGCCGAGCGCGGTCAGGCGCGCGGCGAGGTGCGTGAGCGACTGCTGCTCGGCGTCCACCGCGCGGCGCACGTCGCGGCGCACCGCGTCGCGCAGCCGGGTGACGTCCTCGCCCATGCGGTCGACCGCGCCGAGCGGGTCGGCCAGCACGGGGCGGCTGCGGATCTGCTGCAGGCCGCGCAGTTCGCGGTCGACCCAGCCGCGCAGCGCCTGCGCGGAGCGGGCACGCAGCTCGGCCAGCAGCGCGCGCTCCGCGGGCACGTCGGGCACCACCCGCTTGGCGGCGTCGGTGGGTGTGGCGGCGCGCAGGTCGGCGACCAGGTCGAGGAGCGGATTGTCCGGCTCGTGCCCGATGGCGCTGACGACGGGGGTCGTGGCGGCGACGACGGCACGGCACAGCGTCTCGTCCGAGAACGGCAGCAGATCCTCGACGCTGCCGCCGCCCCGGGCGATGATGATGACGTCGATGGCGGGGTCGGCGTCGAGCTCGCGCAGCGCCTCCACCACCTGCGGCACCGCCGTGGTGCCCTGCACGGCGGTGTTGCGCACGGTGAACTGCACGTCGGCCCAGCGCCGGCGGGCCACCTCGAGCACGTCGCGCTCTGCGGCGCTGGCGCGCCCCGTGATCAGGCCGATGCGGGCGGGCAGGAACGGCAGCGGCCGCTTGAGCCGCGGGTCGAACAGCCCCTCGGCGGCGAGCAGCGCCCGCAGCCGTTCGATGCGGGCCAGCAGCTCGCCGATGCCGACCGCCCGGATCTCCGTCACCCGCAGCGACAGCGTGCCGCGCCCGGTGTAGAAGGCGGGCTTGCCGTGCATCACCACGCGGCTGCCCTCGGTGAGCGGCACCGGGGCATCGCGCAGCAACGCCGGCGCGCAGGTGACCTGCAGCGACATGTTGGCCGACGGGTCGCGCAGCACCACGAACGCCATGCGCGTGCCGGGGCGGGCGTTGATCTGCGTGATCTCGCCCTCCACCCACACCGCCCCGAGACGGCCGATCCACTCGGAGATCTTGGTGGCGACGGTGCGCACCGGCCACGGCTGCTCGGCGGTGCTGCGGCCCGGGGCCGCCTGCTGCGGTGGCCGCGTCACTTGGCGCTGACGGCGGTGAGGCGGTTCTCGAGCATGGTGAGGAACGGCGCGCGGGCGGCGCCGGAGCGCTCGTAGTCGAGCAGGGCGGCCAGGTCCTCGGCGCCGAGCGACCGCAGCCGCGGGCGCAGCTGGGCGAGGGTGAGCTCGTCGTACCCGATCTCGGCGGCCACCCCCGGCGCCGCGGGAGCGTCGTGGGGCGTGGTGCCGCCGCCGCGCGCCCGCCCGCGCGTGGCGGCGTGCGGGGCGGAGTACAGCGCTAACCGGCCGGGCGTGCCGGGGGCGTCGGGCGCCGCGCCATTGCGCGAGGCGCCGTCGTCGCCCGCCGGGGCGGGCGCCTCGTCGTCGTCGAACACCGCCCACGGCGGGATCTCGGCGGCCGGATAGAGGAACGCGAAGGCCTCGTCGCCCTTGATGGCGAGGCTGGTCATCGTCTGCTGCACCCGCATGGAGGTCTGCAGCAGCAGGCTCACGGAGGTCATCGGCAGTGCCACCGCAGTGGTGGGCAGCCTGCGGACCTCTTCTGCCACGGTGAGGGCGACTCCGGCGGCGACACGTGCCATGAACGGGGGACGGATCATGCCTCCAGACTGCACTATGACTGTGACGCCGGGAAGCGCAAGGTGTATCCGGCGCGGTCGATACGTACCCTGGGGGCATGTCTGCTTCCGTCGATCCCGCAGGTGACGCCCGTACTTCCGCCGCCGATGCGGCCGCCCCCGGCACCGATGCCGCCGCAGTCGATCCCGCCGCCGGCGGCAAGCGGGTGCTCCTCGCCGAGCCCCGCGGCTATTGCGCAGGCGTGGACCGCGCCGTAGAAACGGTCGAGCGGGCGCTCGAGAAGCACGGCGCCCCCGTGTACGTGCGCAAGCAGATCGTGCACAACCGGCACGTCGTCGAGACGCTCACCGAGCGGGGCGTGGTGTTCGTGGACGAGGCCGACGAGGTGCCCGAGGGCGCGATCCTCGTCTTCTCCGCGCACGGCGTGTCGCCGGCCGTGCGGCAGGCCGCCGACGAACGGCACCTGCACACCATCGACGCCACCTGCCCGCTGGTGACCAAGGTGCACCAGGAGGCCAAGCGCTTCGCCCGCGACGACTACGACATCCTCCTCATCGGCCACGACGGCCACGAGGAGGTGGAGGGCACGGCGGGCGAGGCGCCCGAGCACGTGCAGCTGGTCAGCGGCCCCGATGCGGTCGACTCCGTCACGGTGCGCGACGAGTCCAAGGTCATCTGGGTCTCGCAGACCACCCTCAGCGTCGACGAGACGATGGAGACGGTGCGCAAGCTGCGAGAGCGCTTCCCGCAGCTGCAGGACCCGCCGTCCGACGACATCTGCTACGCCACGCAGAACCGGCAGGTCGCCGTCAAGGAGATGGCGCCGCGCTGCGACCTCGTCATCGTCGTGGGTTCGCGCAACTCGTCCAACTCGGTGCGGCTGATGGAGGTGGCGCTGCAGGCGGGGGCGCGCGATGCGCACCTGGTGGACTACGCGCGCGAGGTGGACCCGGCCTGGTTCGAGGGCGTGACCACCGTGGGCGTCACGTCCGGCGCATCCGTGCCGGAGGTGCTGGTGCGCGGCGTTCTCGACCTGCTCGACGAGCACGGGTACGGCACCGTCGAGAAGGTGCGGACCGCGCAGGAGTCGCTGGTGTTCTCGCTGCCGCGCGAGCTGCGGCCCAGCCGGGTGCTCAAGGTGGTCGACGCGGGCTGACCGCTCGCCGCGTGCCCCGCCCCGGAATGCCGGGGCGGGGCACGCGCGGCTGTGGGCCGGGCCCGGCGCCTAGTCGCCGCGGTAGCGGACGTTGGGCAGCGGGGGCGGCGGCTCAGGGGCTGCGTCGTGGCGAGGGGCCTGCGCGTCGGCGCGGCCCACCGCGATGCGGCGGGTGACCGGCGACGCCGCGGTGCGTGGGGGATCGGCCACCGCTGCGCGGGGCGCCGCGGCCGTGCGCGAACCGGACGGCGGATCGGACGGGCGCCGTCGCACGGTGCCCGGGGAGGATGCGCCCGGGGAGGGCGGGTCGGACGGGCGGGGCGATTCGGCGCCGGGGGCCTTTCCCGTGCGCCGGGCGGCGGCGGCCGCCTCGCCGGCCGTGGTGCGCGGACCCGCGCGGCGGGAGGACGCGCCGGCGCGCGGCCTGTCCTGGGCGCGGGCGGCGGAACTGCGACGGGGCGATCCGGCCTGTTCAGCGCGCGTGCGCGGCCCACGACGCGAGGAGGCGCCGCCCGCGGCCGCGCGTGACCGGCCTCCGCCCGTCGGCTTGGCGGCGCCGCGGCGTTCCTGGACGTACAGGGTGATGCGGAAGGCGCCGATGACCCACACCACCAGCGTGGTGACGATCATCGAGGGGAAGCGCTGGACCAGGGGCAGCGCCATGTCGAACAGCACGCTCTTGAGGCCCGACGAGGTGCCCGCCGCGAAGCTGCGGTAGGCCAGCGGCACCGCCACGGCCAGCAGCAGCGGGGGCTGGGCCATCGCCGTGAACAGCGACCGGTTGCGCACGATGAGCACCGCGAGCACGCATCCCAGGAAGTACAGGATGGTGAACACGCGGGTGAGTGCGTCGCCCCGCGCGGAGTCGATGAGGAAGCCGATGAGCACGGCCGCGACCGCGCAGGCCAGCGCGCCCCACCAGGGCACGCCGCGTGCGGTCGCCAACACGGAGCGTTGGTCCAGAGGTACCCGGCCGCGGCGGCGCGGCGAGGTGCGCGGTGAATCGGTCACCTAGCGAGGTTAACCGTTCATCCGCGGGCGGCGCCGTCGGCGGCGAGGGGGACGGGGGGCGTGTCCGCTCCCGCGACGGCGCGCGGAACCGACTCGACCTGCCCTATCGGCGGTGTCTCAGAGGTGGTCATCTGGAGCGCCGAGAGACGCCGGGCGGTGACCATCACACGCGATTCGTACGACGCGGCGGTGGCGTTGAAGGCCTCCACCGCCTTGCCGAGCCGGTCGCCGACGCGGTCGAAGTGTTTGGACATCGTCTCGAGGCGGCGCGACAGCTCCACGCCGAGCGCGTGCACCGCCTGCGCCTCCTCCGAGAGCGCCTCGTGCCGCCAGCCGAGTGCGACGGTGCGCAGCAGGGCCATGAGCGTGCTGGGCGTGGCGAGCACGACGTTTCTGCCGAAGGCGTACTCGAACAGCCCGCGGTCGGTGGAGACGGCGGCGTCGAGGAACGGGTCGCCCGGGACGAAGAGGACGACGAACTCGGGCGTGGGATCGAACGCGCGCCAGTAGGCCTTGGCGGCGAGGGAGTCGACGTGCGCCCGCAGCTGCGAGGCGTGTGCGAACAGCAGCTTCTGCCGCGCGCGCTCGTCGTCGGCCGACAGTGCGTCGAGATACGCGGACAGCGGCACCTTGGCGTCGACGACGATTCGGCGCCCCCCGGCGAGGTTGATGATCATGTCGGGCCGCACGCGCGCGGTGGCGGCGGCGTCGGCGGCGTCGGCGGTGACCTGGGTGTCGAAATCGCAGTGGCGAGTCATGCCCGCGAGCTCGACGACGCGTTCGAGCTGCAGCTCGCCCCAGCGGCCGCGCACCTGCGGGGCGCGCAGCGCGGAGACCAGGCGGGTGGTCTGCGAGGAGAGCTCGCGGTGCGCATGGTGCATGGCGGCGACCTGCTCGCTGAGCCCCGCATAGGCGCCGACGCGCTCGTTCTCGAGCAGGCGGAGCTGCTCGCTGAGCGCGCCGACCGCCTCACGCAGCGGGCCCACCACCTGGCCCATGCGCTCGCCCACCTCGCCGGCGCTGCGGCGGGCCGCGTCGGCGTTGACCGAGCCCAGCGCCGACTCCCACGCCGCGCGCCCCTCCTCGCGCGCGGCCAGGGTGGCCTCGGCCCGGGCCAGCCGGCCGCCGACCCGGGCGGCGTGCACGAACCAGCCCACGACGGCGCCCACGGCGAGCGCGGCGACGAGCATGACGGCGGTGATCGCGTTCATGGCGACGATCCTGCCGCACGGGTACGACAACATGTGCGATGCGGACACTGTCGGTGCGGTGCTCTACCGTCGGCGCCATGAGGATCCTGCACACGTCCGACTGGCACATCGGCCGCACCTTCCACGGGGTCGATCTGCTGGCCGACCAGGAACGCGTCCTGGCCGGGCTGGCGGGCATCGTCCGGAGCGAGCGGGTGGACGCGGTGGTGGTGGCGGGCGACGTGTACGACCGCTCCGTCCCCGGCGCCGACGCGGTCCGCGCGTGCAACCGGGCCTTCGTCGCGCTGCGCGAGGCCGGCGCGGCGATCATCGCGACGTCGGGCAACCACGATTCACCGGCGCGGCTCGGCGCCGGGGCCGACTTCGCCTCCGCCGGGGGCCTGCACCTGTGCACCACGGTGGAGGGCGTCGCGGAGCCGGTGGTGCTCGCCGACGAGCACGGCCCGGTGCGGTTCTACGGGCTGCCGTATCTCGAGCCCGACGTCTGCCGCCGCGCGCTGGGGGTGCCGGGCGCGCGCACCCACCACGAGGTGCTCGCGGCGGCCATGGGCCTGGTGCGCGACGACCTGTCCGCACACCCCGGCGCGCGGTCGGTGGTGCTGGCGCACGCGTTCGTCGTGGGCGGTGAGGCCACCGGGTCCGAGCGGTCCATCGCCGTCGGCGGGGTCGAGACGGTGCCCGCCGCGGCCTTCGCGGGGCCCGACTACGTGGCCCTCGGCCACCTGCATTCGCCGCAGACCATCGAGCCGTGGCTGCGGTACTCGGGCAGCCCGCTGCCCTATTCGTTCGGCGAGCGCAGCGACACCAAGGGCGTGTGGATCGTCGACCTCGGCCCCGACGGGCTCGAGCGGGTGCGCGCGGTGCCGCTGCCGGCGGTGCGCGGCCTCAGCCGGCTCACCGGCACGGTGGAGCAGCTGCTGGAGGGGGCCGAGTACGCGGCCGCGGAGCACGATTACGTCTCGGCCGTGCTGGTGGACGAGCGGCGCCCCGTGGAGCCGATGCGGAGGCTGCGCGAGCGCTTCGAGCACGTGGTGCACGTGGAGTGGGAGCGTCCCGGCGGCAACCCCGAGCTGCGCTACCGCGAGCGCGTCCGCGGGCGCAGCGACCTCGAGATCGTGCGCGCATTCCTCGACGACGTGCGCGGCGAGGCCACCGACAGGGAGATGGCGCTTGTCGCCGAGGCGCTCGCCTCCGCGCAGGCGAACGCGAAGGGGGAGCGATGAGGCTGCACGCGCTGGAAGTGACCGGGTTCGGCCCGTTCTCCGGCACCGAGCGGGTCGACTTCGACGAGCTGGGCGCCGACGGCCTTTTCCTGCTGCACGGCCCCACGGGCGCGGGCAAGACGACGATCCTCGACGCCGTCGCCTTCGGGCTCTACGGCACAGTGCCGGGGTCGCGCCAGGACGGCCGTCGGCTGCGCTCCGACCACGCGGCCGCCGGGACCCCCACCGAGGTGATGCTCGAGGCCACCATCGGCGGCCGCCGCCTGCGCATCCGCCGCAGCCCCGAGTACATGCGGCCCAAGCAGCGCGGCACGGGCGAGACGAAGGAGCAGGCCCGCGCCACGCTGGAGTGGCTCGACGGCGCCGGCGAGAACCTCAGCCGCATCCCGGACGTCTCCGCCGCCGTGACCCGCCTGCTGGGCATGAGCGCCGAACAGTTCTTCCAGGTGGTGCTGCTCCCGCAGGGAGAGTTCGCGCGGTTCCTCAAGTCGGAGACGAAGACCCGCGCGCAGTTGCTCGAGCGGCTGTTCGACACCGGGCGGTTCGGCGATGTGGAGAAGTGGTTCGCCGAGCGGCGCCGCGCCGGTGCAGCGGCCCTCGAGCGCGGCGTGCAGGCGGTGACGGTGGCGGTGGAGTCGCTCGCCGATGCCGCGGGGACGCTGCTGCACGGGGATGCGGAGGGCGGCGATGCGGAGGGCGGCGCGGAGGCGCGCGAGGACGCTGGCGGGCGGGCGGAGGAAGGCGAGGCCGCGGACTCGACGGATTGGGCGGACTCGACGGATGGGCCGGATTCGGATGTGCCGCTGCGTGATGCCGACCCGGCAGCCTGGGCCGACGGCGTCGTGTCGCGCGCGCAGGCCGAGGCCGCCGGCGCCGGCGACGCGGTGACGGGGCTGCGCGAGGCTGCCGTGGACGCCCGTGCGCACGCCGAGCGGGAACGCGACCGTGCCCGGGCGCAGCAGAGGCGCACGGAGGCGCTCGCGGCCGTGACCGTCTTCGATGCGGGCGCCGAGGAGCGTGCCCGCATGCGCGAGGAGAGGGACGCGGCCCGGCGGGCCGAACCGGTCGGCTGGGCCGACGGCGCACGGCGCGCGGCACAGGCCGACCACGGCGCGGCATCGGCCGCGCTGGCCGCGGCGCGCACGGCTTTCGCGTCGGCGGGGGAGGAGGCGACGGCGGTGGTGGCGGCCGCGGAATCCGCGGACGGAGCACAGCTCGATTCCGCCGCGCTGACCCGCTGCGCGCGGGCGTGGGACGACGAGTTGGTGCGGCTCGATGCTGCGGCAGAGGACGAGACGGCCCTGGCGGGGCTGCAGACCGAGCACGACTCGCTCACCGGCGCCATCGCCGCCGCAGATCGGCGGATCGAGGAGCTCGAGGAGCAGTCCGCGGGGCTGCCCGCCGTCATCGAGGAGGCAAGGGCCGCCGTTGCGGAGGCGGAGCGCGCCGAGGCATCGGTGCCCGCGCTCGCCGCCGCACGCGACGAGGCCGCCTCCGTGGCCAGGGCCGCGGCGGCGGTGCCGGCGGCGTCCGCCGCCCGCGAGACGGCCGCGGCGGCAGCGTCAGGGGCCCTGGGCGCAGTGAACACCGCACGCGCGCACGCGCTCGATCTGCGCGAGGCGCGGCTGAGGGGGATGGCGGCCGAGCTTGCCGGCGAGCTGGCCGCGGGTGAACCCTGCGCGGTGTGCGGATCGGTCGAGCATCCGCGGCCCGCCGCGGCCGCCGGGGATCCGGTGACGCAGCAGGACGAGGACGAGGCCAACGCCGCGGTCGCCGCCGCCGCCTCGCGGCACGAGGCCGCGCAGGAGGAACTGCGCGCCGCCGACACGGAGCTGGCGCTGCAGCGCGAGCGCGCGGGCGGGGCCGATGCCGAGGAGGCGGAGCGGCGGCTGTCCGAGGCGACGGCCGCCCATGCCGCTGCCGCGCGCATCGCCGACGGGCGCGCCGAGGCCGCGACCCGGCTCGAGCGAGAGCTCGCCCGCGAGGACGCACTGCGGCGGCAGCTGCGGGAGCTCGCGGACGAGCGCCGCGACCACGGTGCGCGTGCCGCCGCAGTCACGGCGCGCATCGACGATGCGCGAGCGCGCCTCGAGGCGGCGGTCGGCCCGGGCACCGGGGCGCGGGAGCGCGCCGCACACCTGCGGGGGTTGCGCA
>CAZDSL010000079.1:0-5779 GCA_964507655.1 uncultured Mycobacteriaceae bacterium
AGCCCGGGGTGCAGGTGGACGTGTTCGACCGGCTGCCGGTGCCGCACGGCCTGGTGCGCCGCGGCGTCGCGCCCGACCACCAGCACACCAAGCGGGTGACGGGCCTGTTCGACGCGATCTCGGCGCAGGAGGGCTTCCGCTACTACCTGGGCGTCGAGATCGGCGCGGACATCACGCACGACGAGCTGCTGCGCTCGCACCACGCGGTGATCTACGCGGTGGGCGCCTCGTCGGACCGCCGTCTGGGCATCGAGGGGGAGGACCTGCCCGGCGTCGCGTCCGCCACCGACTTCGTCGCCTGGTACAACGGCGACCCCGACCACGCCGCCGACACCTACGACCTGGCGCACCACCGCGCCGTGATCATCGGCAACGGCAACGTCGCGCTGGACGTGGCGCGCATCCTCACCGAAGACCCCGACAGGCTCGCGGCCACCGACATCGCCGATCCGGCCCTGCGCGCGCTGCGCACGAGCGCCATCGACGAGGTGGTGATCGTGGGGCGCCGCGGGATGGCGCAGTCGGCGTTCACCGTGCCCGAGTTCGCCGGGCTCGTCCGCACCCCCGGCGTGGACGTCCAGGTGGGCCCGCGCGAGGACGACGGCCACGACGACCGCATCCTCGACGACGCGGCCCGCGCGGGGCTGCGCGACGACGCACTGCCGCATGCCGTGCGGCACAAGCTGGCGCTGCTCGACAACCTCGCGCTGGCGCACGAGGGGGCATCGCGGCGGATCAGCATGCGCTACCTGCTCAGCCCCACGCGCATCCTCGCCGGGGACGACGGCACGGTGCGCGGGGTCGAGTTCGCGCGCGGCGCGTTCGTCGACGGCACCGACCGCACCGAGCCGACGGGCGAGACGCTGCGCATCGACGCCGGGTTCGTGCTCACCTCGATCGGCTACCGTGGCCGTCCCGTGCCCGGTGTGCCGTTCGACCAGGCCACCGGCACCATCCCCAACGACGAGGGGCGCGTGCTCACCTCCCCGCCCGGCGACGTCCCCGCCGGCGGCACCGCGGGGCAGGGCCCGGGCGCTCGGCCATCGCCGGTGCCCGGGGCCTACGTCACCGGGTGGGCGAAGCGGGGGCCCAGCGGGTTCATCGGCACCAACAAGTCGTGCGCGCGCGAGACTGTGCACCGCCTGGTCGACGACTTCAACGCCGGCCGGCTCGGCGCCCCCGCGCAGGATGCGGCGCGCTTCGATGCGATGGTGCGCGCCCGGCTGCCGCACGTGATCGACCGCGACGGCTGGCGCGCCATCGACGCGGCCGAGCTGCGGCGCGGTGCGGCGGAGGGGCGCGTGCGCGGCAAGATCATCGACCCCGGCGACGCCGCCCGGGTGGCTGCGGAGGCGACGCCGCCCGTGCACGGCCTGCGCCGGCTGATCCGCCGGTGACCAGCGCCTATCGCTGCTCGTCCGCCGGTCTGCTGATAGCGTTCCGCTCGTGAATCCGGCAGACGACGACCGCCGCGAGGGTGGGGAGCAGCAGGGCGACGGGTGGCAGCAGTCGCCGCAGCCGCAGGGGTATCCGGTCTGGCCGCAGGGGCAGCCGTACGGGGAGCCGCAGGGGCAGCCGTACGGCGGGCAGCAGTACGGGGAGCCCTACGGCCAAGGGCAGCAGCCCTACGGCGCATACCCCCAGGGCCAGCCGTATCCCCAGGGTCAGCCGTACCCCGAGCCCGGCTTCGCCCAGTACGGAGACCCGCAGCAGCAGTACGGCGAACCGCAGCAGCCCTACGGCGACCCGCAGCAGCAGTACGGCCCGCAGCCCTACCCCCAGGCCCCCGCCCCGGCGCAGGGCACCCGCCGCCGCACCCGGATCGTCGCGGCGGTGACGGCCGCGGCGGTGGTGATCGCCGCGGTGGTGGGCGGGCTGTTCTGGTGGAGCCCGTGGGCCGGGTCGGACGGCCCGCAGCTGTCGGCGGAGGCGGCGTCGGGGCGGTTCCAGGCGGCGCAGAGCCCCACGGACAAGGTCTACGCGGCGCTCGAGGTGCAGGCGCGGTCGGCGCCGATGCGGATGCGCTCCATCGGCGACGCTCAGGGCGGCGCCGGCGGGCTCGGCGTCGGCATCGTCGACGGCCGGATCGACGCGAACGGCGACCAGCTGGTGTCGATGGACGCGGGCTTCGGCGACAGCCGCATGCTGCTCTCCGGCGGCGAGATGTACCTGGAGATCCTGGAGCTGGACGCGGATTTCGCCGACATGATCGAGTCTGCGGGCGGCAGCGTGCCGATCGAGGAGAACACCTGGTACCGGCTGCCGCTCGAGGAGATGGGCGGCCTGTCGGCGATCATGTCGATGGCCACCACCGACCCGGAGTTCTCCCGGCGCGTCGCCGAGGGGTCGGTGCAGGACGCGCAGAGCGTGGGCGTCGGCAGCGTCGACGGCGTGCAGGTGGAGAAGATCCGCGTCACCTTCGACATGCACACGCGGATGGAGAACACCATCGCCGCGTTCGCCGACGTCCTCGGCCCGGACGACGCGGCGATGCTCGACGAGATGCGCGCGACGATGTCCGATCCCGACGTCATGGAACTGCTGGCCGACCAGTCGCAGGCGACGATGTGGATCGACGGCGACGGGCACATCCGCCGCATGATGCAGGGCGACGGCTCGGGCATGGAGTACTACGGCTTCGGCGAACCGGTGGATGTGCCGCAGTTCGACCGCGACTCGGTGCCCGACTTCCCCTTCTGACCGCGGGCGCGATCGTGCCGACTGCGCGGCCGCGGCTCAGGCGCGCGAGCGGGCGACGAACACGGCCAGCTCGGCGCGGGTGCTCAGCCCGAGCTTGCGCAGCGCGTGCGAGACGTGCGTCTGCACGGTGCGCGGGGAGATGCCCAGGCGCCGGGCGATCTGCGGCCCGGTCATCCCGTCGGCCACGAGCAGGCTCACGCGCGACTCGGCGGGGGTGAGCGCGTCCCAGCCGGCGGCGGTGGACCGCGGCGCCGCGGAGCCGAGCACGATCCGGTGCCCGCGCAGCCGTTCGCGCAGCCGGCGCAGCGTGGCCACCGATCCGATGCGCTCCGCCAGCCGGGCGGCGAGGTCGGCGTATTCGCGCGCGTCCGCCAGGTGGCCGCGGCGGGCGGCGGCGCACGCGGCCTCCTCGTAGGCCGACAGCTCGCCCAGCTGGTCGCCCACCGCCTGGAACCGGGCCGCGGCGCGCTCGGCGGCCGGTGCGTGGTCGGCGGCGATGGCCTGCACCAGCGTGGCATAGCCGTGCAGCGCGGGGGCGTCGGCGGCGCCCCACAGCACGGCGCAGTCGGCGGCGATGCGGGCAAGCTGCTCGTCATCGCCGCACATGCGCGCCTGGCGGGCCAGCGCGGGCGCCCGGTACAGCAGCCACGGCACGTGGCCCTCGTCGCGCGCGGCGGCCCACAGCTCCGCCGACTGCGCGCGCAGCGTCTCGGACGGCCCGTCGGCCAGCCGCGCCTCGCACTCGGCGAAGTCGATGTCGCGCAGGCCGAAGCGCGCGGGCAGCCCCCGGGTGCGCCACCGGGCGAGGAGGTCGAGCGCGGCGTCGGCGGCGCCGCGGTGCACGTCGATGAGGGCCCTGTCGGCGACGGCGCCGGACACCCAGCCCGAGCCGATGCGGCGGGCCTCGGCGAGCGTGTCGTCGAGGAGCATCGCGGCGATGTCGAGCTCACCCCCGGCCAGGTGCGCCTCGGCGATGACGCCTTGCCGGAACGGCCCCAGCCACCGGGTGACGAGGTTGGTGTCGGGCGCCCCGCCCGCGGGGGCGCGCGTGAGCGTGCTCGCCGGCCCGTACGCGAACCGGGCCACCCACAGGGGCCAGGCGGCCGCGTCCGGGCTCTGCGGGCTCACCGTGCCGCCCATCCGTGCGGCGGCGTCGAGGTGCGTGTCCAGCAGGGTGAGGGCGCCGACGCAGTCGCCGTCCGCCACCATGCCGAGGGCGCGGGCGGTGCGGTCGCCGGTGAGGCCGGGCGGCTCGTCGTCGGCGGCGGCGAGGCGGGCGCGCCGGGCGGCGTCGGGCGGGCGGCCGGACATGGCGCCCAGCCACATCTCGATCTCGTGCAGCCACGCCTCGGACTCGGGCGGCAGCGGCAGCGTGCGCATGGTGGCGAGGGTCTCGCGCGCGCGGTCGACCCGGGCGCCCACGGTGCAGAAGGCGAGCATCATGAACAGCAGCTGCACCTGCCGTTCCGGGTCGGTCTGCGCGGCGCACGCGTCGCGGGCCAGCTCGTAGGCCTCGCGCAGCCGCCCCGCATCCGAAAGCATGGTGGCGCGCGCGGCGACGGAGTCGGCGTCGGTGAGGTCGGCGCTGGTGAGCTCGGCGGTGGCGTCGGGCGGCAGCGTCAGCTGCGGCGGGGCGGGCAGCCGGCCGCCGATCTGCAGGCTCGACTGCATGCGCAGGATGGGGGAGGCGGTGCTCGTGTGCGCGGGGTGGCCGCCACCGGCGGCGTGCACGGCCGCCTCCAGAAGCTGGCGCAGCGGGGCGTCGAGCGAGCCGCGCACCACCTCGGCCGCGATCTCGGCGCCGAAGCGGATCCTGTCGCCCTCGCGCACCAGCAGCCCCGCTCCCACCGCGGCGTCGATGCCGCCGACGATCTCGCTGGGGTGCTGGCGGCGGGCCAGGCCCAGCTGGGCCGCGGTGACCGGTGTGCCCCACACCGCCACCAGGCGCACCACCTGCAGCACGTCGGGGTCGAGGATGCGCAGCTGCGATTCGACGCTGCGGCCGCAGATCTCCACCAGCTGCGCGGTGGACAGGCGCACGTCGACGGCGTCCGTCGCGCGGCCCGGCTGCGCGCGCCGCCGGTAGAGCACCCAGTCGAGGATGCGGTTGACGTGCCCGGGGTTGCCTCCCGCCACGTCGAGGGCGCGGGCCAGCGAGGGGCCTGGCGCGCCGCCCAGCCGCGCCTCGGCCAGGCGGTGCACCTCCGCGCGGCCGAGCGGGCTCAGCTGCAGCTCGGTGGTGCCGGGGGCGCCCGCGAGCATGGTCAGCGGGCCCCGCACCGGCAGCCCGCGGCGGGCCACCACCAGCGTGGTGCGCGGCGGCGGATCGTGCGCGATCCGGTGCAGCGCCGCGAGGGTGAGGCCGTCGGCGAGGTCGGCGTTGTCGAGCATCAGCAGCAGCGGCCGGTCGCGTGCGAGCGCGCCGATGACGTCGGCCGGGTCGTCGATGCCGGGGCGCAACTCGGGCAGCAGGCGCGCCGCCGCGGCGCCGGGCACCCCGGTGATGGTGGCGTCCGCGGCGCCGAGGCGCACGTCGGGGCCGCCGGGCCCGTCGGCGAACCGCTCCTGCAGGTGTTCGAGCGCGTACGTCTTGCCGATGCCGCCCGCGCCGGTGAGCAGGATCGCGGCCCCGGGCGGACCCTCGGGGCCGAGGCGCCGCCCGACCGCGGACGTGAGCGCACCCAGCAGCGCGGCGCGTCCCTCGGATTCCGGCACCATACGGGCATCCTAGGGCGGCGGCGCGGCGCGCGTCGGCGGGTAGGGGAGAATCGGTGCGCACGTGGTGGATGTGGAAGGCGTTGCGGCAGCGGGGAGTACGGCGCGAAAGGCCCCCGCGCCACGCCCGCGGCGCGGCCCGGGGGCGCGCGGGGTGTAACGCGCGAGGGCGGCACTCCGACACACAGGATGGCTGCGTGGCCTCGTCAACCCCGACCGGCGAGGTCACGCAGCCGCTCTGCGTCCCCGGCCGGCGTCGGGCCGCGCGGTTACGCTGGCCCGCAGATCGCCGCCCGACGGCACCCGTGCGGCGCAGCCGACCCGAAGGAGCACGATGACCTCCCCCGGCGAGCCCGATCCCGGC
>CAZDSL010000079.1:5879-9938 GCA_964507655.1 uncultured Mycobacteriaceae bacterium
TCAGGCGGGCGCTGCTCGGCGCGGCCGGCGGCGTGGTGGGGCTCGCCGCGGTGCTCTTCGGCGTCGACGCGGCGGTGGGCGCCGGCGAGCTGCCGCGGGGCACGTCCATCGGCGGCGTCGACGTGGGCGGGCTCTCGCCCGAGGATGCGGGCGATCGGCTGCGGGCCCGTGTGGATGCCCGCGCGGCGCGGCCGCTGCCGGTGCGGGCGGGCGACGTCACCGCCGCCGTCACGCCCGCGGAGGCCGGCCTGGGCATCGACGTGGGCGCCAGCGTGGCCGCGGCCGATTCGTCCGCGCTCAACCCGTGGACCCGCCTGTCCTCGCTGTTCACCACCCGCGAGGTGGCCCCCGTGCAGCGGGTCGACGGGGCGCGCCTCGACGCGGCGGTCGAGCGCCTCCGCGCGCAGGTCGACCGCCCCGTGACGGAGGGCGCGGTGACCTTCGAGGAGGCCCGGGCGGTGCCGGTGTTCCCGCGCCCGGGCCTGCGGCTCGACACCGCCGGCGCGGCGCGGACGCTCGCCGAGGGCTGGGCCGGGGTGCCGGAGGGCGGCGAGCTGGAGCTGCCCGCCGCGGTCGAGGCCCCGTCGGTGCCGGCTGCCGCGGTGCAGCGGATGCTCGACGGGTTCGCCGCCCGCGCGGTGGCGGGCCCCGTCACCGTCCGCGGCGTTACCGCGGCGGGCGATCCGGCCACGGCGGTGCTGCCGCCCGAGCGCATCGGCGAGATCGTCCGCATCGAGGCCGACGGCGGCGGGTTGGTGCCGCGCTTCGACGCGGAGGCCGCCGGGCGGCTGTTCGGCGAGCAGCTCGCCGGCACCGTCGCCGAGGCGCGCGACGCCTCCGTGCGGCTGGGCGCGGGCGGGCCCGAGGTGGTCGGGTCGGCGGACGGGCGGCGCATCGACTGGGAGGCGACGCTGCGCGACTGGGCGGCGCTGTTCGAGGACGACCGCGCCGTGGACGCCGTCTACGTGGACGAGCCGGCCGCGTTCACCACCGCCGACGCGGAGGGGCTGGGCGTCACCGAGGTCATCGGCGAGTTCACCACCGGCGGCTTCAGCTACGCGTCGGGCGTGAACATCCGGCGCGTGGCGCAGGAGGTGGACGGCGCCCTGGTGCGGCCGGGCGAGACGTTCTCGCTCAACGGCCACACCGGCCCCCGCGGCACCGCGCAGGGCTACGTGGAGTCGGGCATCATCCTCGACGGCCACGCCGACCAGGCGGTGGGCGGCGGCATCAGCCAGTTCGCCACCACGCTGTTCAACGCGGCGTACTTCGCGGGCATGCAGGACGCCGGCCACCAGGAGCACAGCTACTACATCTCGCGGTATCCGGCGGGGCGCGAGGCCACCGTCTACGAGGGCGCCATCGACCTGAAGTTCACCAACCCCACGTCGACGGGCGTGCTCATCGAGGCGTTCGGCGACGCCGACTCGGTCACCGTGCGCCTGTGGGGCACGAAGACGGTGGACGTGGAATCGGTGAACGGCGGGCGCTGGAACCCCACCGAGCCGCAGCGCATCACGCTCACCGGCGCCGACTGCGCACCGTCCTCCGGCGCGCCGGGCTTCACCACCTCCGACACCCGCATCATCCGCGACGCGGCCAGCGGCGCGGAGGTCTCGCGCAGCACCGAGACCACCGTGTACGACCCGTCGCCCATCGTCACCTGCCGCTGACCGCGCGCCGATCCGAGCACCGGTCACCCCATCCGAGCGCCGGTTCGCAAGCGCCGACGGCGATCGGGCGCTCGGATCGGCCGGCCGCCGTCAGCGCAGGCCCGCGAGCAGCTCGCCGGCCACGCGGCGTCCGGCGGCGCGCCGCTCGGCGTCGGTGCCCCCGAGCGTGACGGGCTCGTCGCCCGAAGGGCCCGCGGCCGCGAGCACCACCGCGCCGAACGCGAGGATCGAGCGCAGCCGCCCCTCCGCGCCCTGGGCGTCGCGGGCGAGAGCGCCGATCACGCGCGACATCACCTCGAGGTGCCGGGTGCCGAAGCCCTCGCGCGTCATCACCACCCGGTTCACCTGGCCGAACCGCATGACCAGACCCGATTCGCCGGAGAAGAGCGCGTCGAGCCGGTCGAGCAGCTCGGCGTCGCGGGCGGGCGACGGCGGCGTCGCATCCAGCCACCGCATGAGCGCGTCGAGGCGGTGCTCGTGGGCGGCGAACGCCTCCTCGACGATGTCCTCCTTGGTGCGGAAGTGGTAGTAGAGGGCGGCCTTGGTGACGTCGAGCTCCTCGGCGATCTCGCGCAGCGACGTGCCGTCGTACCCCTTGTCGACGAACATGCGCAGGGCCGTGTCGACGATCCGCTGCCGCGTGTCCGTGCGCCTGCCTGCCATCCCGGTCTCCGTCCCCGGCCGCCTGGGTGAGCGCGCGGCCGTCCGTGCATGCCACGTCATCGTACTTGACGACCGGCTAGGAATCGGACTACCGTCGGCCCCGTTAACTAGCCGGTCGGCAAGTAAGGAATGGTGTCATGGCACTGACCACCGCAACCGGAGAACGGAGCGCCCCGCCGCCGGTGCGCATCGTCCCCGTGATGGCCGCGCTGATCTGCGCGCTCGTCCCCGTGCAGCTCGACGCGCTCGTCACCGCCACGGCGCTGCCCACCATCGCCGGCGACCTGGGCGGCTTCGGGCGGCTCGCCTGGATCGCCACGCTCTACCTGCTGACGATGGCCGTCGGCACCGCGGTGGGCGGGCGGTTCGGCGACCAGTACGGGCGCAGGCCGGTGCTGCTGGGCGCGCTCGCGGTGTTCCTGGCCGGGTCGCTGTGGGCCGCGCTCGCCGGCGGGATGACGGCGCTGCTGCTGGCCCGCGCGGTGCAGGGCCTGGGCGCGGGCATCACGCTCACCGGGCTCATGGCCACCGTCGCCGACGTGGCCCGGCCGGAGAAGCGGGCGCGGTATCAGAGCATGATCGGCGCGGTCGCCCCGCTGTCGATGATCATCGGCCCGTGGATCGGCGGCATCATCACCGACCACCTGGGCTGGCGCTGGATCTTCGGCCTCAACATCCCGATCATCGCGCTCGCGATGCTCGGCGTGACGCTGCTGCTGCGGATGCCGCAGCGGCGCCCCGGCGGCAGGATCGACGCGCTCGGCCTCGCCGCGATCTCGGCCACCGGCACGGGCTGGGTCCTGGCCGGCAGCGAGGTGGGGCAGTACGGGTGGACGTCGCCGCGCGTGCTGCTCGCGGCCGGGCTCGGGCTGGCCGGGCTCGTCGTCACGGTGGTGGTCGAACGCAGGGCAGCGCAGCCGTTCCTGCCGCGGGCCCTCTTCCGCGACCGCGCCGTGCTCCTGAGCGCCGTGGTCCTGGCGCTGGGCATGGGGGCGGTGATGATGGCGGCCATCAACTTCCTGCCGGTGTTCCTGCAGCTGGTGCAGGGGCGCTCGGCGGCGGGCAGCGGCCTGTTGCTGCTGCCGATGCTGCTGCCCGCGATCGCCGTCGCGCTGCTCGTGGGCCGCTGGACCGATGCGCCCGCGCGCTTCCGCCCCGCGATGCTCGCCGGCACCGCGATCCTCGTGGCCGGGTGCGCGCTGCTCGCGGCGATGGGGACGGGCACCGCGTCGTGGCAGACGATGCTGTGCATGATCGTGCTGGGCACCGGCATCGGGATGCTGTTCCAGACGCCGATGGTGCTGGTGCAGAACGCGGCCCCGCCCGGCGAGGTGGGCGCGGCCACGGGTGCGGTGTCGTTCCTGCGCATGCTCGTCGGCGCGGTGGGGGTGGGCACGCTCGGCTCGGTCTTCACCGGCCGGCTCGCCGACGGCATCGCGGCGTCGGGCGCCCCGGGCACCGAGGCGCTCGATCCGTCGTCGCTGGACCCCGCGCGGCTGGGCGCGCTGCCGGCGAGCGCCGCGCACGCCGTCGCCGATGCTGCGGTCTCGGCGAACACGCTGCTGTTCGTGATCTGCGCGGGCATCGCGGCGGTGGCCCTGGCAGCGGCGGCGGCGCTTCCGCGCCGGCGCTGCCGCTGACCGCGCGCCGATCCGAGCACCGGTCACCCGGTCCGAGCGCCGGTTCGCAAGCGCCGGCGGCGATCAGGCGCTCGGATCGGCGG
>CAZDSL010000080.1:0-9931 GCA_964507655.1 uncultured Mycobacteriaceae bacterium
GTCGCGCAGCCGGCCCGCGGCCCCGGCGACGGGGGCGAGCCCGCTGCCCAACGGCGGCAGCCCCCGCGACGGGGTGTACAGCGGGTGCGGGATGAGCTCGGCCCACGGCACCCCGAGCAGCTCCGCCGCCATGCCGCCCGCCACGGTGATCGTGTCGGCCACGACCAGGCCGGGCCGCAGCGCGCGCAGATCGTCCAGGATCGCCGTCGCCATGTGCGCGGCGCGGCCGTGCAGCTTGGCCCCGGCGTCGGCGTCGTCGTCCCCGGCGCGCGGCGCCAGCCCCCGCAGCGGCGCGAAGCCGATGCCCTCGCGCGCGGCGGCGTCCGCCCAGCGCTCGCCCGTCATGATCGTGGGCCGGGCGCCGCGCGCCAGCAGCCTGCGGCACAGTTCGATCGCCGGAATGGCATGGCCCGCCTCGGGGCCGACGGTGACGACGACGCGCAGCGGCGCGCCCGCAGAGGTTCCGCTCACCCGCACACCATCGCACGGCGCGCCCGGGCCACCGCGGGCCGACCGTCAGCGGCGCCGCCCCGCAGGCGCGTCCGACCCGTCGCCGAGGAACTTGAGCAGCAGGTAGACACCGCCGGCGATGACCGCCACCGTGGCGAGCCAGAACAGCCCCTTGAGCAGCACACCCAGCAGGACGAACAGCAGCCACACCGCCACCACTCCCCCGAGCACCTTCCAGAACACCGCGCACCCCGTCTCCGTCGCGCCGGCCGCCGCGCGCCCCGGGGGGTCGCACGGATGCGGGGCGCTGCGCCCCTGCGGTCCGGCACCTTCAGCATGCCCGGGCCGGCGCCCGCGGGGAAGGCGCGGCGCCGCCGATGGGGGAAAGATCGGGGACCACCCCCACCCGCGCCCCGGGTGCGTCGTGCGGCCCGCGGCCCGCACAATATGCTGGAAGGGCCCGCCATGACAGGAGTGCCGAGACCGTGACCCGCCCGTCCCCCGCCGTGCGCCTGAACGCGCGCGATCTCGCGCAGATCGCCGTGTTCGCGGCGCTCATCGTCGCGCTCGGCCTGCCCGGGCAGTTCACCGTCGGCTCGTCCGGCGTCCCCATCACCCTCCAGTCGATGGGCGTCATGCTCGCCGGTGCCATCCTGGGCCCGCGCAAGGGCACCCTGGCCGTCGTCGTCGTGGTGGTCCTGTCGATCGCCGGGCTGCCCGTGCTGGCCGGCGGGCGCACCGGCCTGACCTCGCTCGCGGCGCCCACGGCGGGCTTCCTCATCGGATGGATTCCCGCCGCGCTGGTCATCGGGCTGCTCACCGCGCAGATGATGCCGCGCTACCGCTTCCCCACCGGCCTGGCCGCCACGCTCATCGGCGGCATCGTCGTCCTCTACGCGTTCGGGATCGCCGGCATGCTGCTGCGCACCGACATGGGCATCGGCGAGGCCCTGCTCGCCAACCTCGCCTTCATCCCCGGCGACGTCCTCAAGGCCATCGTCACCGCCGCGGTGGCCGCCCAGGTGCACCGCGCGTACCCCGGCGTCATCCCCGCGCCGCGCCGGCGGGCAGCCCCCGTCGCCGCGGCGCACTGACGGCACGTGGCCGAGATCCGCTTCGACGGCGTCCACCACGCGTTCGGTGAGCGCACGGTGCTGCGCGGCATCGACCTGGAGCTGACGGAGCGCCGCATCGGCGTCGTGGGCTGCAACGGCAGCGGCAAGTCGACGCTCGCCCGCATGATCAACGGCCTGCACACGCCCACCCGCGGCACCGTCACCGTCGACGGGCTCGACACCGCGCGCAAGGCGGCGGCCGTGCGCCGGCGCGTCGGGTTCGTGTTCACCGACCCCGACTACCAGATCATCATGCCCACCGTGGCCGAGGACATCGCGTTCTCGCTGCGGCGCAGCGGCCTCGACAAGCGGCGCAGGGCCGAGCGGGTGGCGGCCGTGCTCGCCCGGTTCGGCCTCGAGGGCCACGCCGACCACCCCTGCCACCTGCTCTCCGGCGGGCAGAAGCAGCTGCTGGCGCTCGCCGCCGTGCTCGTCACCGAGCCGCGGGTGCTCGTCGCCGACGAGCCCACCACGCTGCTGGACCTGCGCAACGCCCGCCGCTTCGCCGAGACGGTGCAGGCCCTGCCCCAGCAGGTGATCATGGTGACCCACCAGCTCGATCAGCTCGCCGGGTTCGACCGCGTGCTCGTCGTCGACGAGGGCGCGGTGGTGGCCGACGACGCGCCCGCGCCCGCGCTGCGGTACTACCGGGACCTGGTGGCATGACCGCGCTGGGTGTCTACCTCCCGGGCACCTCGCCGCTGCACCGGCTGCCCGCCGGGGTCAAGATGGCGGGCCTCATCGTCCTCATCGTGGCGATGGCCGTGTGGGTGCGCAGGCCGTGGGAGCTGGCCGTGCCCGCCGCGCTGCTGGCCGCGGCCGCGCTCGCCGCGCGGATCGGCCCCCGCACGCTGGCCCGGCAGATCCGGCCGGTGCTGTGGATGCTGCTCGTCATCGCCGCGTTCCAGCTCGTACTCACCGACTGGCGGCGCACGGTGGTGGTGTGCGGCGTGCTGCTGCTGTCGGTGGTGGCCGCCGCACTGGTCACGCTGACCACCCGGGTCACCGAGATGCTCGACCTCACCGCGCGCCTGGTGCGCCCGCTGCGCCGCTTCGGCGTCGACCCCGACCGCGTGGGCCTGGTGCTGGCGATGACGATCCGCTCGATCCCCCTGCTGGGCGAGCTCGTGGCGGCCGTGACGGAGGCGCGCCGGGCCCGCGGAGCCCGGTTCTCGGTGCGCGCCCTCGCGGTGCCGGTGGTGGTGGGCGCCCTGCGGCGGGCCGATGCGCTGGGCGACGCGCTCATCGCCCGCGGGCTCGACGACCCCGCCGGCGACGAGGGGCCCGGGGAGGACCGGCCCGCCGGCGGCGGGGGGCCCGATGCCGACGGCCCCGGGGACGACCGCGGCCCCGGCCCCGGGCGCCCGGACGGGCGCGGCGGGAACGGGGCCGAGGGGCCGGATCGTCAGCTCTGAGCGGCGTCCCCGGTGCCGCCGGGCTTGAGCTCCGCCTGCATCGACGCGCGGATCTCCTCGAGGCGGCTGTGGCCGGCCATCTGGGTGGAGGCCTGCTGCACGTCGAGCATGCGCCCCTGCACCGTGTTGTGCGCCAGCTCCGAGGCGCCGAGCGCGTTGGCGTACCGGCGCTCGATCTTCTCGCGCACCGAGTCGAGCGAGGGGGTGGTGCCGGGGGCGGCGATCTCCGTCATCTGCTGCAGCGAGGAGCTCACCTGCTCCTGCATCTTGGCCTGCTCGAGCTGGCTGAGCAGCTTGGTGCGCTCGGCGACCTTGTTCTGCAGCACCATGGCGTTCTGCTCGACGGCCTTCTTGGCGTCGGCCGCGGCGTGCAAAGCCTGGTCGTGCAGCGACTTGAGGTCTTCGACGCTCTGCTCGGCCGTGACCAGCTGGGCGGCGAACGCCTCGGCGGCGTTCTCGTAATCGGTGGCCTTGGCCGTGTCGCCCGCGGCGCGCGCCTGCTCCGACATCGTCAGCGCCTGGCGGGTGTTGGCCTGCAGCTTCTCGATCTGCTCCAGCTGGCGGTTGAGCTTCATCTCCAGCTGACGCTGGTTGCCGATCACCGACGCGGCCTGCTGGGACAGGGCCTGGTGCTGCCGCTGGGCGTCCTCGATGGCCTGCTGGATCTGCACCTTGGGGTCGGCGTTCTCGTCGATCTTGGCGCTGAACGCCGCCATCAGGTATTTCCAGCCCTTGACGAATGGGTTGGCCATCGCAGTATCCCCGTCTCCTGTAGTCGCATCGGGCACCGGACGCCGGTGCCGCCCCCCACCCTATTAGCCGTGCGCCGCCGATGCGGCGCGGACGCGCCCGCCGGCGGCGGGCGCGGCGCTACGCGGCGTACACCGGCACGTTGATCTTGGACTGCGGGATGACCATGCGCGGCGCATCGGCGGTGCGGGCGCCCTCGGCGCCGGCGGCCACCGGGGAGCCCTCGACCAGCTCGGCCGCGGCCATGGACACGCCCACGTCGAACAGGACGTCGGAGATCGGCACCTCGAGCGCGCGGCAGATCGCCGCCAGCAGCTCGCTGGACGCCTCCTTCCGGCCGCGCTCCACCTCGGACAGGTACCCGAGGCTCACCTGCGCGGACGTGGAGACCTCGCGCAGCGTGCGGCTCTGGGACGTACGCCTGCGGCGAAGACTGTCGCCGATGGCCTCACGCAACAGCAGTGTCATCTCGCCCTCCGCTCTGGACCCTTCATCACCTACAACGCACGGCCGCCCCGATGCGTTCCCCGGCGCCGGGGCGTGTCGCCGACGCCACGTGCGGCCGCGCGTCACCGGGGTCCCTCATCGTCGTCCGCGGAACCGGGCGGCGTCAACGCCGCGAGCAGCGCGGCGAGCGCCTCGCGCACGGCCGCGCTCCGGATCTCCCAGCGCGACCCGCGCAGCTCCAGGCGGTGCACCCGATCGCCGTGCGGCGACGACAGGCCCAGGAACACGGTGCCCACGGGGTGACCGTCCTGCTCGGTGGGGCCCGCGACGCCCGTGAGCGCCACCCCCCAGGTGGCGCCGCACCGCCCGCGCGCGCCCGCGGCCAGCGCACGGGCCGTGTCGGCGGCCACCGGGCCCTGCGCGTCGAGCGTCGACTGCGGCACGCCGGCGAGCGCGGCCTTGAGGTCGGTGGCGTACACGACGAGCCCGCCGCGCAGCACCGCGCTCGCGCCCGGCACGCCGGCGAGCGTGGCCGCCAGCAGGCCGGCCGTGAGCGATTCGGCGGTGGCCACCGTGGCGCGCGATGCCGTGAGGGCGCGCACCACGGCCTCGGCGGCGGTGCCCTCGACGAGCGGATCGCCCGCGTGCGGCGCCGGTGTCATCGCCCCGCGGCCCTCACCGCTGCCCCGTGCCGTCGGGCGGCGCCGGGGCGCGCCGGCGGGCGAGCCCCCGGCTGCGCAGGCGCACCGCCTGCACCACGTAGTCGGCCCCCGTCGCCAGCGTGAGCGCCACCGCGATCCAGATCAGCGTGAGCAGGTACGGGTCGGCCGCCGCGGGGAGCGGCAACAGGTACAGGAAGATCGCGGCCACCTGCACGAGCGTCTTGAGCTTGCCGCCGCGGCTCGCCGGGATCACGCCGTGCCGGATCACGAGGAAACGCAGCAGCGTCACGCCCAATTCGCGGGCGGCGATGAGGCCCGTCACCCACCAGCTGATCTCGCCCAGCACCGACAGGCCCACGAGCGCCGCGCCGATGAGGGCCTTGTCCGCGATGGGGTCGGCGATCTTGCCGAAGTCGGTGATGAGCCCCCGGCGGCGGGCGATCTCGCCGTCCACCCGGTCGGTGAGGGCGGCGATCGCGAACACCGCGGCGGCGCCGATGCGGGCCGCCGTATCGTGCCCGCCCGCGGCGAAGAGCACCACCAGGAACACCGGCACGAGGGCGATGCGCAGCACCGTGAGGACGTTCGCGAGGTTGAGCACCGGCACCTCGGCGCGCGGCGCCCCGTCGGCCGGATGCACCTCCGGATTGCCGTGCACCGCGGCACCGTCGGGGCGCGGCGGGGCCGACTCTGCGCCGCCGCGGCCGGTGGCCTGCTCCGCCGTCATGCCGACGCCTCCCGACCGGTGCGGACGCGCGCCCGGGCCGGGGCGGACCATCGGGGGGACGTCAGCGGAGCGGGCACGTCACAAAGCCTAACCGGTGGCCGTATCGCTACGCTGAGGAGCATGACCACCAGCGGGAACACCCAGGACGCGGAGGCCGGCGCGGCCGGGTCCGCGCCGCCGCGCGGCGACGGGTTCACGGTGCGGCGCGCCCGCACCCCCGACGTGCCCGCCATCAAGTCGCTCATCGACATCTACGCCGGGCGCATCCTGCTGGAGAAGAACCTCGTGACGCTGTACGAGGCCGTGCAGGAGTTCCTCGTGATCGAATACCGCGGCGCGCTGGTCGGGTGCGGCGCGCTGCACGCGATGTGGTCGGACCTGGGCGAGGTGCGCACGGTGGCCGTGCACCCGTCGGTGCGCGGCAAGGGCGCCGGCGGCCTGCTGCTCGACCACCTGCTCGCCGCGGCCCGCGAGCTGGGCCTGCAGAAGGTCTTCGTGCTCACCTTCGAGGTGGAGTTCTTCCGCCGGCACGGCTTCGAGGTGATCGAGGGGACGCCCGTCACCGCCGAGGTGTACGAGGAGATGTGCCGCTCGTACGACACCGGCGTGGCCGAGTTCCTCGACCTGAGCTACGTCAAGCCGAACACCCTCGGCAACACCCGCATGCTCGCCACGCTGCGCTGACCGGCGGCGGCGTCACTCGCCGCCCTCCCCCGCCGCCTCGGCCGCGGCCTTCTCCTCTGCGCGCCGCGACCGCACCAGGCTCGCCACCGTGGCCACCACCAGGGTCCCGGCGATCACCGCCAGCGACAGCCCGGTGGAGATCTCGGGCACGTGCACGGGCTCGCCGCCGTTGATGAACGGCAGGGTGTTCTCGTGCAGCGCGTGCAGCACCAGCTTCACCGCGATGAACGCGAGGATCACCGACAGGCCGTGCGAGAGGTAGACCAGCCTGTCGAGCAGCCCGCCGAGCAGGAAGAACAGCTGGCGAAGGCCCATCAGCGCGAGGGCGTTGGCGGTGAAGACCAGGTACGGCTGCTGGGTGAGCCCGAAGATCGCGGGGATCGAGTCGAGCGCGAAGAGCACGTCGGTGACGCCGATGACGACCATCGCGCCCAGCAGCGGCGTGGCCATGCGCTTGCCGTCGATGCGGGTGACGAGCTTGTCGCCGTGGTACTCGGTGGTGGTGGGCAGCACCCGGTTCACCAGCCGCATCACCCGGCCGCCCTCGCCGGCGCCGTCGCCGCCCGTCTGCTCCGGTTCGCCGTGCCCGGCCACCGCCTCCCGCAGCAGCTTGATCGCGGTGTACAGCAGCACCGCGCCGAACAGGTAGAACACCCACGCGTAGGCGTTGATGGCGGCCGCGCCGATCGCGATGAACACGCCGCGCAGCACCAGCGCGATGGCGATGCCGAACAGCAACACCTTGGGCTGGTACTTCTTGGGCACCGAGAATTTGGCGAAGATGATGACGAAGACGAAGAGGTTGTCGACCGAGAGCGCCTTCTCGGTGACGTAGCCGGCGAAGAACTCGCCGCCGTACGTGCCGCCCCACACCCACCACACGATCCCGCCGAACACGCAGGCCAGGGCGATGTAGATCAGGGTCCAGGCGGCGGACTCCCGCATGCTGGGCGCGTGCGGGGTGCGCACGTGCGAGTAGAAGTCGAAGACGAACACGCCGGCGACGGCGATGAGGGTGACGACCCAGACGAGCGCGGACACATCCACGTGGATAGACCTCCGGTAATCCGTGACAGACTGCCGGAGGTCTCTCCCACCCCCGCCGCCTGCGCGGCGCGGGCCGGACGGCCGGTCCTCGTGCCCCGCCTCACCGGCGTGTGCGGGCCTCGGACGTGCTGACGACCGTGTCGTAGGGCCGCCTGCGCGGCCCCGGGGATACTCCCCTCCATTCCGCCACCGATGCTACCGGACGCGGCGGCGGCCCCCGCCCGCGCACGCCGCGCGGCGGGTCAGTACGCGCCCTCGTGCGCCGACTCCTCGGCCGCCGGGTCGCCGCCCCGGATCGACCACAGCAGGCCGTCGAGCTCGTCGGGCTTGACCAGCACCTCGCGGGCCTTGGAGCCCTCGCTGGGGCCCACCACGCCGCGCGTCTCCATCAGGTCCATGAGCCGGCCCGCCTTCGCGAAGCCCACGCGCAGCTTGCGCTGCAGCATCGAGGTGGAGCCGAACTGGCTCGTCACCACCAGCTCCACCGCCTGCAGGAACGCGTCGAGGTCGTCGCCGATGTCGGGGTCGACGTCCTTCTTGGCGTCGGCCTTGGCGGCGGTGACACCGTCGGTGTAGTCGGGTTCCGCCTGGTTCTTGGTGAAGTCGACGACCGCCTGGATCTCCTCGTCGGTGATGTAGGCGCCCTGCAGGCGGGTGGGGCGGCCGGCGCCCATCGGCAGGAAAAGCGAGTCGCCCATGCCGATGAGCTTCTCGGCCCCCGGCTGGTCGAGGATCACGCGCGAGTCGGTGAGCGAGGACGTGCCGAACGCCAGGCGCGAGGGCACGTTGGTCTTGATCAGGCCCGTGACCACGTCCACCGAGGGGCGCTGGGTGGCCAGCACCAGGTGGATGCCGGCGGCGCGGGCCTTCTGCGTGATCCGGACGATGGCGTCCTCGACGTCGCGCGGGGCCGTCATCATCAGGTCGGCGAGCTCGTCGACGATCGCCACGATGTACGGGTACGGGCGGTACACCCGCTCGGAGCCCAGCGGCGTGGAGATCTCGCCGCTGCGGACCTTGCGGTTGAAGTCGTCGATGTGCCGCACCCTCGAGGCCTGCATGTCCTGGTAGCGCTGCTCCATCTCCTCCACCAGCCAGGCCAGCGCGGCCGCGGCCTTCTTGGGCTGGGTGATGATGGGCGTGATCAGGTGCGGCACGCCCTCGTAGGGGGTGAGCTCGACCATCTTGGGGTCGACGAGGATCAGCCGCACGTCCTCGGGCCGGGCCCGCGCCAGCAGCGAGACGAGCATCGAGTTGACGAAGCTCGACTTGCCCGAGCCGGTGGCGCCCGCCACCAGCAGGTGCGGCATCTTGGCGATGTTGGCGCTGACGTAGTTGCCCTCGATGTCCTTGCCCAGGCCGATCACCAGCGGGTGCCGGTCCTTGCGGGTGGACGGGGCGGCGAGCACGTCGGCGAGGCGCACGATCTCGCGGTCGGTGTTGGGCACCTCGATGCCCACCGCCGACTTGCCGGGGATCGGCGCCAGCAGGCGGACGTTGTCGGTGGCCGCGGCATAGGCGATGTTGCGGTGCAGCGCGGTGATCTTCTCGACCTTGACGCCCGGGCCCAGCTCCACCTCGTAGCGGGTGACTGTGGGGCCGCGCATGAAGCCGGTGACGGCCGCGTCGATCTTGAACTGCTCGAGCACGCCGTCGATCGCCTCGATCATGGCGTCGTTGGCCTTGCTGTGCAGGGTGGGCGGGTCGCCCGCCAGCAGCAGGTTCGCCGGCGGCAGCACGTAGTCCTCGTCGCCCTCGCGGGGCGGATCGGGGATCAGCGGCCCGTCGTCGTCGGCGTCGTCGGCCGGCTCGGCCGGGGGCTGCTGGGCCACCGGCGCGGGCCTCGGGCGGGCGCGCGGGGCGGCGGGCGGCGCGGCCGCGGGCGGGCCCGTCACGCCGGGTGCCGGGTCGCCGGTGGGCAGCAGCAGCGTGGGCTGCTCGTCGTCGCCGTCCCCGGGCTCGTCGAACTCGTCGAGCGGGTAGTTGTCGTACGGGGTGCGGTCGTACGGCGAGGGGCGGCCGTCGTCCTCCTCGTAGCCGGCGTCGGGGTCGCCGCGCCGCAGCAGCGCCGCCGCACCCCCCATTGCCTCACGCACGGTGAGGCCCGCCAGCAGCAGCACGCCGAACAGCCCGATGATCACCAGCAGCGGCACCGACAGCCACGCGGTGAGGCCCGAGGTGAGCGGGCCGCCCGCGGCGAAGCCCACGTAGCCGGCGGCGGCGGCGCGGCCCGGCCCGTCGGCGGGCTGCCCGGCGGCCACGTGCCAGATGCCCAGCACCGCGGCCACCAGCAGCACTGTGCCGATGACCAGCCGGGGCCGGGCGTCCGGGCGCGGCTCGGAGCGCATGAGCGCCACGGAGACGCCGACGAGAGCGAGGGGCAGCACCACGGCCCCGGTGCCGATGACGTAGCGGACGCCGGTGTCGACCCACTCCCCCACCGGGCCGCCCGCCCCGACCCACGTGGCGGCGGCGGCGACGATCCCGAGCGCGACGAGGGCGAGCGCGATGCCGTCGCGCCGGTGGCCGGCGTCGATGTCGCCCGCCCGGCTCACCGCCCGGGTGGTGGCGCCGACGCCGCGCGCCGTGGCCGACCACACCGAGCCCGCCGCGCGGCGCACCGCACCCCCCGAT
>CAZDSL010000081.1:0-9900 GCA_964507655.1 uncultured Mycobacteriaceae bacterium
GCCGCCCGCCGCGGTGGCGGCGGGCTCCTGCGACCCGGGTTCCTGCGCCGCGGGACCCGGCTTGGCGGCGGGCTCGGGTCGGACGCGCCCGGCGCGGGCGCGCAGCACGAATCCCACGGCGAGCGCCGCGGCCACGGCCACGACCAGGACGATCAGGCCGGTCATCGGTTCTCCTTCGCGGTTGTGGCGCCGGCGGCGGTCGCGAAGCCCGCCAGCGGTGCCGTCAGGTCGGTGGCCCGGCCCTCGATGACCAGGTCGGTGGCCTCCACGCGCACGGAGGAGGCCGGGATGGAGAACGGCAGCGCGCCCGCGTCGATCGTGGCCGAGAACTGCGGCCCCACCACCTGCAGCGGCGGCACGGGGCGGGGCGTGGTGCCCGGCCCCGACGGCTGCGGCCACACGGTGGTGGGCACGATCGACACGGTGCCGTGGTCGAGCACCAGGTACGCGACGACGGAGACCATGCGGCGCACCGGATCGGCGTCGCCGGTGGAGGTCTGCACGGTGCCGGTGAGCTTCACCCGGTGCGGGCTGAGCGGCGGTCCGTAGGCGGGGGCGTCGCCGTCGGATTCGTCGGGGTCGGGCGCCTCCGAGACCTCGAGGTCGGGCACCCCCAGCAGACGGCCGAGGCTGGTCTGGCCGATCACCCAGCGGGCGGTGACGTGCTCGGCCGCGACCGGCGCCGACGGGTGCGCCAGCGGCCCGCCCTCGGGGAACGTCACGCCCGTCAGCTCCGCCTCGACGGTGGTGCGGTAGGGCACGGGCGTGGGCACGTCCTGCGCCGAGACGGTGATCGACGAGGCGCGGCCGCGCGGGACGGTGGTGAGGAACGGGAACGCCGCGATCGTCACCTCGGGATCGGCGCCGAGGCCGGCGTCGGCGCGGACCGCGCGCGACACGCGGTACTCGGCCGTGATCGCGACGGCGAAGTCGGCGATCACCAGCAGGGCCACCACCGCTGCGAGCCCGAGGAAGAGTCTGCGCACCGGTCCATTGTCCCCGATCGGCGCGGGCGGCCCGACCCCGCCCGGCGGGAGCGCCGCGGCGCGGGCGGCGGCGCTCGATAGGATCGGAGGCCAGTGCGGGGGATACGGCCGCGGCCGGGCTGCGGCGGGCCGCGCGCGGGCGCGTCCGGCGCAGCCGGTGCGTGGCACGGGGCGGGTCGCCGCCGGAACTGGAGGACGGGTGGAGCTGCTGGTGTTGACGACCGCCCCGGGGGCGGACGAGGTCCTGCCGCCGCTGGGGCTTCTCGCGCACGCGGTGTCGGTGGCGCCGTCGGTGGCCGCGGCGGAGGGGGACGGCGGCTCCGCGGACGCGTTCGTGCTCGACGCGACGGCCGATCTCCCGGCGGCGCGCGCCGCGTCGGCCGCGCTCGCGTCGGCGTTCCCGCACGTGCCGATCCTCGTGGTGGTGGCCGAGGCGGGCACGGTGGCGCTCACCCGGGACTGGGGGCTGGCCGACTTCGTCCTGCCCACCGCCGGGCCCGCCGAGGTGGACGCCCGGCTGCGGCTGCTCGCGGCGCGCGGAGCGGGCGCCGCGGGCGACGGCGACGGGGAGGCCGGGGACGCGCCGGGCATCGTGGCGCTGGGCGAGCTGGTGATCGACGAAGAGACGTACACGGTGCGGCTGCGCGGGCGCCCGGTGGACCTCACCTACAAGGAGTTCGAGCTGCTCAAGTTCCTCTGCGCCAGCCCGGGGCGGGTGTACACGCGGGCGCAGCTGCTGCACGAGGTGTGGGGCTACGACTACTTCGGCGGCACCCGCACCGTCGACGTCCACGTGCGGCGCCTGCGCGCCAAACTGGGCAGCGAGTACGAGTCGATGATCGGTACCGTGCGCAACGTGGGATACAAGGCCGTGCCGCCGCCCGGGACCCGCGAGGCGGGTTCCTGACGGGGCACCGGCCGCAGGGAGCCCCGCACGGGCGGGGCGCGAGGAGGTCGGGACGATGACGGATCCACAGCGCGGCACCGGCGGCCGCACCCTCCGCCGGGTGGCGCGGCTCGACGCCGCCGACGCGGCCGCGGTGCGCGAGGCGGTGGCCGCCACCCGCGAGGCCGACGGCGTGGAGCCGGTGGGCGATGGCCCGCTGCGCAGCCTGGACGGCGGGCCGGGCGTGCGGCATCTGCTGGTGCACGACGCCGACGGGCGGCTCGTCGCCTACGCCAACGTGGCCGGCCCGGGCGGCCCGCACGCGATGGTCGAGGCGTTCGTCGTGCCCGGCGAACGTGGCAAGGGCATCGGCCCGGCGCTGCTGCAGGCGGCCGTGCGCGAGGCCGGGCCGCACGGCCGGGTGTGGGCGCACGGCGACGGGTCCGCCGCGCGCGCGGTGGCCGAGCGCATGGACATGGACGTGCGCCGCGAGCTGCTGCAGCTGGCGCGGCCGCTCGGCACGCCGCCGCTGCCCCCGCTCACGGTGCCCCGCGGCATCACGCTGCGCACCTTCCGGCCCGGCGACGAGGCCGAGCTGCTGCGGGTGAACAACGCCGCGTTCTCGTGGCACCCGGAGCAGGGCGGCTGGACGGAGGCCGAGTTCGCCGAGCACCGCGCGCAGCCGTGGTTCGACCCGGAGGGGATCTTCCTCGCGTTCGCCGACGACGACCCGGCCACCCTCCTCGGCTTCCACTGGACCAAGGTGCACCCGGCCGCGGGCGGCGCCCCGGCGATCGGCGAGGTGTACGTGCTGGGGGTCGACCCGGCCGCCCAGGGCCGGGGCCTGGGGTCGGTGCTCACGCTGGCCGGCCTGCACCACCTGCGCGGCAAGGGCCTGGGCGAGGTGATGCTGTACGTGGAGGGCGACAACACGGCCGCGCTGAGCACCTATGCGCGGCTGGGGTTCTCGCGCGCGCGGGCCGACGTGGCCTACGGCTGGCGCTGACCTCTCCGCGGCCGGCGGCCGCCCTCCCGCAGACCGGCCCGATCGTTCCCCGCGGGTTCTCCCGGCGTTCACCTCGCGGCGCCCGCCGAGTCAACACCGCCTCTTAGCGTTCGGTCCGACGGCAGGGTGCCGTCGGACCGAACCGAGGGGATCGAGTGGACACGAGACTGCTGCAGAACGGCCGGCCGAGGCTGCGGACCGTGGGCGTGGCGGGACTGGTCGCCGCCGCGGTGGCCACGGCGACGGCATGCGGCGCCGACGACAACTCCGCGGCGGTGTCGGCCGCCGCGACGGGTGCGGCGGTGGAGGCCGCCGCTGCCGGCGGGATCGACTGCGCGGGCGCGGGTGCATTGTCGGCGGCCGGTTCTTCGGCACAGAAGAACGCCATGGACCAGTTCACGGCCGCCTACATCGCCGCCTGCGGGGAGGCGGGGGCCAACCTGGCCTATACCGCGAGCGGCTCGGGCGACGGGCGCACGCAGTTCATCGCCGACCAGATCGACTTCGCCGGGTCCGATTCGCCGATCTCCAGCTCCCAGCAGCAGGAGGCGATGGGCCGTTGCGACGGCGGCGAGGTGTGGAACCTGCCGATGGTGTTCGGGCCGGTCGCACTCGCCTACAACCTGCCCGGTGTCGATGGCCTGGTGCTGGACGCCCCCACGGCCGCGAAGATCTTCTCGGGCGCGATCACCGACTGGAACGACCCGGCGATCGTGGCGCTCAATCCCGGCGCGCAGCTGCCGGACCAGCCCATCCAGGTGATCTACCGGTCCGATTCGTCCGGCACCACCGACAATTTCCAGACCTACCTGGAGGCCGCGTCGGACGGCGTGTGGACGAAGGGTGCGGGCTCGGACTTCCAGGGCGGCACGGGCAACGGCGCCAAGGGCTCGGCGGGTGTGGCCCAGGCGGTGTCCGCGGCGGCGGGCGCGATCACCTACGTGGAGGCCTCGTTCGCCGACCAGTCGGGGCTGCAGACGGCGCGCATCGACAGCGGCGCCGGCCCGGTCGAGCTGACCCCGCAGAACGCGGCGACGGCGATCTCGCAGGCGGAGTTCGCCCACCCCGGCAGCAACGACCTGGCGCTCGACCTCACCTCGATCTACGGGACCGAGGCGCCCGGCGCCTACCCGCTGGTGCTGGCGACCTACGAGATCGTGTGCGGGAGCGGGTACGAGGCGGACACGGCCGGGGCGGTGCAGAGTTTCCTCCGGGTCGCCGCCGGGCCGGGGCAGGAGGGGCTCGCCGAGCTCGGTTACGTGCCTCTGCCCGACTCCATCCGCGCGCGGCTGACCACCGCGATCGACGCCATCGCAGCGGGCTGAGCAGGCGATGACGACGATGCTGCCGCCATCGGTGCCGCCGCGGCCGGGGACCGCGCCGGCCCCCGGCACGCGGCCGCACCCCGCGCACACCGGTGAGGAGCGCGCAGACACCACGGGGCCGGGCCGCGGGTTCCGCGCCCGGCGCGGTGCGCAGTCCCACCTCGGCGACAGGGTGCTGCGCTCGGCCACCACCGCCGCGGCGGTGGGCACATCGGCGCTGGTCGCAGCCATCGGGATCTTCCTACTCTGGCGCGCCGTGCCGGCGCTGCAGCGCAACCACGCCGACTTCCTCACCTCGCGCGAGTGGTCCACCACGGACGTCGCCGAACTGGCCTTCGGTGTGGTGGACCTGCTGCAGCTCACCGTGTTCGTCGCCGCGTTCGCGCTGGTGCTGGCGATGCCGGTGTCGTTCGGCATCGCGGTGTTCCTCACCCGGTACTCGCCGCCCCGGCTCGCCCGGCCGCTCGCTTACGTCGTGGACCTGCTGGCCGCGGTCCCGTCGGTGGTCTACGGCCTGTGGGGCCTGCTGGTGCTGGCGCCCGCGCTCGAGCCGGTGGCCGTGTGGCTGAACACGACGTTCGGGTGGTTCCCGCTGTTCGCCACCGGCACCGGATCGGTGGCGGGGGGCGGCACGGTGTTCACCGCCGGCATCGTGCTGGCCGTGATGGTGGTGCCGGTGATCACCGGAGTGTCCCGCGAGGTGTTCGCGCAGACGCCGCGCGATCACGTCGAGGCTGCACTGGCGCTGGGCGCCACCCGGTGGGAGGTGGTGCGGCTCGCCGTGCTCCCCTTCGGCCGCAGCGGGTTCGTGGGCGCGTCGATGCTCGGTCTGGGGCGCGCGCTCGGCGAGACGATGGCGCTGTACATGGTGCTGCAGACGACGTCCGCGGCGTTCGGCTGGTCGCTGTTCGACAGCGGCGCCACGATCGCCTCGAAGATCGCGCTCGGCTACGCCGAGTTCAACAACGAGCTGCAGGCCGGCGCCTACATCGCCGCGGGCCTGGTGCTGTTCGGGCTCACGTTCGTGGTGGGCGCGGGCGCCCGCATGATCGTCGCCCGCGGGAACGGAGGTATGCGATGAACACCGCGGTCGACCACGGTGCGGTGGCGGGAGGCCCCGTGCAGGGCGGGCGACCGGGCTCGTTCGTACGCACCTCACGGCGCCGGCGGCTGACCGACGGCGCGATGCGCCTGGCCGTCCAGCTGAGCGTGGCCGTGGCCCTCGTGCCGCTGGCGTGGATCCTGTGGACCGTGGTGGCCAGGGGCTTCCCGGCGGTCACCGGCTCCACCTGGTTCACGCACTCGCTCAGCGGCCTGTCGGCCGGCACCCCCGGCGGCGGCGTGTACCACGCCATCGTGGGGACGCTGCTGCAGGGCGCCGTGTGTTCGCTGATCGCCATCCCGCTCGGCATCCTCGTGGCGGTGTACCTGGTGGAGTACGGGGGCAGGTCGCGTCTGGGCCGGATCACCACCTTCACCGTGGACGTGCTCGCCGGCGTGCCGTCGATCGTGGCGGCGCTGTTCATCTACGCCCTGTGGGTGGCCACCTTCGGCTTCGACCGCTCGGGCCTCGCCGTGTCGCTGGCCCTGGTGCTGCTCATGGTGCCGATGGTGGTGCGCTCCACCGAGGAGATGCTGCGCATTGTGCCTGCCGACCTCCGCGAGGCGTCGTACGCGCTCGGCGTGCCCCAGTGGAAGACGATAGCCCGGGTGGTACTGCCCACCGCGTTGCCGGGGATCGTCACCGGCGTGATGCTGGCCATCGCCCGGGTGCTCGGCGAGACGGCGCCGCTGCTGATCCTGGTCGGGTACGCGCCGTTCATCAACTTCGACCTCACCGCCGGCGAGATGGGCACGCTGCCCGGCCTGATCGTCGACCAGATGAACAACCCGAACCCCGTGGGCATGGACCGCATGTGGGGCTCGGCCCTGACCCTCATCGCCATGGTGGCGATCCTGGGCGCGATCGCCACGCTCATCGCGCGCAGGTCGGCGGTGCGGCGGAGCGGATAGACGCTACCGCCCGGGCGGAATCGCCGGCCTGACGAGGCGGCCGATTCGCGCGCCCTTCCCCCATGCACGCCCCTACCGACAAAGGAGGACCCCGCGATGACCAGGCGGGTGGATCTGCAGGACGTGAACATCTACTACGGCGGCTTCCACGCGGTGGCGGACGTGAACCTGAGCATGCCGGCGCACAGCGTCACGGCGCTGATCGGCCCGTCGGGCTGCGGCAAGTCGACGGTGCTGCGCTCGATCAACCGCATGCACGAGGTCACCCCGGGCGCCCGCGTGGACGGCAGCATCCGGCTCGACGGCGAGGACATCTACGGTCAGGGCGTGGACCCGGTGGCCGTGCGGCGCACCATCGGCATGGTCTTCCAGCGGCCGAACCCGTTCCCCACGATGTCGATCCGCGACAACGTGGTGGCGGGCCTGCGGCTGCAGGGGATGCGCGACAAATCGGCGCTCGCCGAGATCACCGAGCGTGCACTGCGCGGGGCGAACCTGTGGGGCGAAGTCAAGGACCGACTGGACTCGCCCGGCGGAGGACTCTCGGGCGGACAGCAGCAGCGCCTGTGCATCGCCCGCGCGATCGCGGTGTCGCCGCAGGTGCTGCTGATGGACGAGCCGTGCTCTGCCCTCGACCCGATCTCCACACTGGCCATCGAGGAGCTCATCGCCGAGCTCAAGGAGCAGTACACGGTGGTCATCGTCACCCACAACATGCAGCAGGCGGCGCGGGTGAGCGATCGGACCGCGTTCTTCAATCTCGCGGGCGTGGGGCTGCCCGGCGGGCTCGTCGAGGTGGGCGATACCGAGAAGATCTTCTCGAACCCGACGGAGCGGGCCACCGAGGACTACATTTCGGGCCGCTTCGGGTGAGTGGGCCGGCGCCGGCTCAGAGCAGTTCGTGGTCGACGACCTGGTCGGGCATCTCACCCGTCGCGAGGAACACCACCCGGCGGGCCACCTGGACGGCGTGGTCGGCGTAGCGCTCGTAGAACCGGCCGAGCAGCGTCACGTCCACGGCGGCGCCCACCCCGTGCTTCCACTCCCTGTCCATCAGGACCGTCAGCAGATGCTGGTGCAGGTCGTCCATCGCATCGTCCTCGGACTGCAGATGCAGCGCCCGTTGCGGGTCGTGCGTCACCAGCACCTCGCGGGCCGAGTCCGCCAGTGCGACGGCGATGCGGCCCATCTCGGCGACGTGGCCGCCGACCTCCTCCGGCAGCGCGTGCGCGGGGTGGTTGCGCACCGCCACCTTGGCGATGTGCGCAGCGAGCGCGCCCATGCGGCGCAGGTCGGCGACGATCTGGATGCCGCTGACGATCTGCCGCAGATCGCCCGCGACCGGCGCCTGCAGGGCGAGCAGCGAGAAGGCCCGCTCCTCGCACGCGGCCGCCGCGTCGTCGAAGCGCGGCCGCATGGCCAGCACCTGTCGGGCGCGGGGGAGATCGGCCTGCAGCAGGGCATCGGTGGCCTGATCCATGGCGTCTTCCGCGAGCGCGCACATGTCGGCCAGCCCGGCCGAGAGCTGCTCGAGTTGTCCGGTGTATTCCGATCGCACGGCTCCAGACTAGGCGGGCCGGGCTGCCGGAAGGTGCGGTCCAGGTGAACGCCGGCTGAACCCCGGGCGGCGAGGCGGCCGGGCGGGCGCGGCGGTGGCGGGGCGCCGCGGCGGTCGTCAGCCGCAGCTGGTGTCGCCCGCGTTGACGACGCTCACGTCGAGCGGCAGCGAGCCGGGTTCGGAGCTGTCGCCGGCGAGCACGGGGGTGAGCACCGAGCCGGGCGTGGCGGGGCTGACGACCGACTGCGGCGACGAGTCGGTGAGCAGCACCTCGACGATCGTGCCGAGCCCGTCGGTGCGCTGCAGCTTGGCGCCCGGGAACGACGACGCGACGGTGGCGGCGGCGGCGAGGTTGTCGCCCGAGAACTGGACGATGGTGCCCGGCGGCACGGGGGCGATGTGATTGCCGATGCTGTAGATCTGGAAGCCCTCCGCGCCCAGCTGGTCGGCGGTGGCGGAGGCGAAGCCGTTGACGGTGGAGGCGTTGCTCACCTGCACCGAGATCGACGACGGCGCCATCGCGTGCACCTGCTCCGCTTCCTCGCCGGACGACGCCGCCGACGTGGCCGGGGCGGAGGGCGCCGGGGCGTCGTCGGTGGTGGCGGGCGGCTGGGCGGGCTGTTCGCCGGGCAGCGGCTCGTCGTCGATGATCGCGTCGAAGATGTTGCGGATGTCGGTGAGCCGCGGCGTCTCGTTGCCCCAGTCGTCGGTGCCGTCGGTGGGCGTGGTGAGGAACGTGATCTGGTCGGCGTCGACGTTCTGCAGCGAGCGGCCCAGCGTGATGAGCGCCTGCGTGTCGAGGTTGTCGCCGAAGGACGCCTTGATGAACTCGTTGATGAAGGTGTTCATCTTGCCCGGGTCGAGCAGCACCTTGCCCGAGAGCGCCGCGCGCAGCAGCGACGAGAGGAACATCTGCTGGCGCTTGATGCGGCCGTAGTCGCCGTTGCCCTCGGCCTCCACCTTGCGGGCGCGCACGTATTCGAGGGCGGTCTGGCCGCTGATCGTCTGCGTGCCGGCGGTGGGCAGGATGGTGCCGAGCTCGTCGTCCACCAACGGACGCGTGGTGCACACCTGGACCCCGCCCACGGTGTCGACCATCGCCTCGAAGCCCGCGAAGTCCATGCCGAGGAAGTGGTTGACCTTGATGCCCGAAAGCTTCTGGACGACCTTGACCAGGCAGCGCGGGCCGCCCACGGCGTAGGCGCTGTTGAGCTTGACGTCGTCCTCCTCCGGCGCCACCTCGTCGGTGTAGGTGCCGGTGGAATTGTCCCAGCGTTCGCAGGAGGGACGGTCGATGTTGAGGTCGCGGGGGAAGGAGACGCCCACCACGCGTTCGCGGTTCGCGGGGATGTTGACGAGCATGATCGTGTCGGAGCGCGCGCCCTCGACCTGCGAGTCGGTGCCCGCGCCCACCTCGGAATTGGCGCCGGCGCGGCTGTCGACGCCGATGATCAGGTAATTCTCATCGCCGTACTGGCCGGACGGGTTGCGCACATCGGACGAGTCCTGGTCGAGCGCCGACACGCGCGTGTACTGGCTGTCGGTGATGCGCAGGTACGACCACACGGCGCCGGTGACGACCAGCGCGAGCACCGACACCAGCGCGATGGCGATGTGCGAGGCGCGCAGCCAGTAGTTGTGCTGCCGGTGCGGGCCGCCGTGCGCCGCGCCGCCGGCGCCGGGCACCACCAGCGGCAGCGCGGAACGGATCCACGAGCCGGCGCCCGCGTCGGCGTCGTCGGAAGCGGTGCCGGCGCCGTCGGCGGAAGCGGAGTCGTCGGGGGTGGTCTCGCCGTCGGGCGTGGTGCCGTCGTTCCCCGCTTCGTCCGGCTCGGCGCCGCCGTCCGCCGCGTCGGCGATCCCGGCATCGTCCGGCCGGGCATCCTTCGCGGGCCCGCCGTCCGGGGGCGTGGCCTGCGGGGCCGACGGGCTGTCGGGCGTGGCGCCCGCGCCGGGGGCCGCATGCGGGGCCGGCGGCTCGAACCGGACCAGTTCTTCGACCGCCCGCGGAATCAACGCGAAGTTGGCGGCCAATTCAGCACGCTGGTCGGGGTGGTCGGCCAGCACCTTCCCGGTCCAGCCGATCAACCGGGTGGTGGTCTCACTGCCGGCGGTGGCCAGCACGG
>CAZDSL010000082.1:0-1795 GCA_964507655.1 uncultured Mycobacteriaceae bacterium
GCCGCGACGGAGGACGGGGCCGCGACGGAGGACGGGGGCCGGGCCCTCGCGCGGGCGGGGGCGGGCTCGTGACGGCCCCGCTGCCGCGCGTCGTCGCGCACCGCGGATCGTCGGCGTTGCGCGCCGAGCACACACTGGCCGCCTACCGGCTGGCGCTCGAGGAGGGCGCCGACGGGCTCGAGTGCGACGTGCGCCTGACCGCCGACGGGCACCTGGTGTGCATCCACGACCGCACCGTCGACCGCACCTCCGACGGCACCGGCGCCGTCAGCGAGATGACGCTCGACCACCTGCGCGCGCTCGACTTCGCCGCCGGCACGGGCGACCCGCACCCGGCCGCCGTGCTCGAGCTGACGACGCTCATCGAGCTGGCGCTCGACCACCCGCACCCGGTGAAGCTGTTCATCGAGACCAAGCACCCGGTGCGCTACGGGGCGCAGGTGGAAGAGGCGCTGCTGCAGACGCTCGGCCGCTACGGCCTGGCCTCGCCGGCGTCGGCCACGCATGCGCGCGCCGTCGTCATGTCGTTCTCCCCGGCCGCGGTGTGGCGGGTGCGCAGGGCCGCGCCGCTGCTGCCCACGGTGCTGCTGGGCGACGCCTCCCGTTACCTGGGCGGCGGTGCGGCGACGACGGTGGGCGCCACAGCGATCGGCCCGTCGATCCACCGCCTGCGCGTCGATCCCGACCTCGTCGACCGGGCCGCCGCGGCGGGGCGCGAAACGTACTGCTGGACGGTGGACGACCCCGACGACATCGCCCTGTGCCGCACGCTGGGCGTGGGCTGGATCGCCACCAACACGCCGGGCCGCACCCGCCGCCTGCTCGAGTCCTGACCGGCCGCGCGGCACTCGCGTAGTGTCGTGCCCCGTGGGTAAGAAGAGCAAGAGGAACAGCGGCCCGCGGCAGAGCAGCCGCCGCGCCGAGCTGATGGAGAAGCGCCGCATCGAGCGCGAGCAGGTGCGCAAGGCGCCGGTGCGCCCGTTCGAGGGCCTGGCCTACGAGTGCGACCTGGTGGCGCTGCGCGAGTTCGTGCCGTCGGCCACCGCGGTGCTGCCGGTGCGCCCCGAGGTGGCGGCCGAGCGCCCGATCACGCTGGCCACCGTGGTGCCCGGCGCCGTTGCGGCGCTGGTGCGCGGTGACGACACCGGCGCGGGCGAGGGCGGCGAGGCGCTGGTGGGCATGCAGGTGCAGGCCTACTCCGACGACCTGGGCGCAGACCTGGCCGCCTCGGTGCTGTGGGCGGCGGGCGCGTCGGTGGGCGAGTCGCTGCCGGTGGCCGCGCCGTCGGACGCCACCCCGCCGGTCACCGAGGTGCTGCAGGCCGATGCGCCCCTCGAGATCGCCGTGCACAAGGACTTCGACTGGTGGCTGGCCGGCGGCGCCGATGCCGACCAGATCAAGACGGCCGTCGAGCAGGCCAACCAGCTGATGCTGCCCACCGAGCGCATCGAGGGCGTGCAGGCGGCGTGGTGGGTGGACGCCGGCGACCGTGCCCACCTGCGCTGGGTGCGGCCCGAGGACGAGGACGTGCTGATGGCGGCGCTCGCCCGGGTGCATGCCGCGGGCGGGCTGACGCTGGGCGAGGGCTCGCGATTCGCCGGCACCTTCCGCGCGCACGGACTGCTGGTGCCGGTGTTCGACCTCGACCAGGAGCGCCACCCCCTCGAGTGGCGCGACGCCACCCTCGAGCTGGGCGCGCGGCTGGACGAGGCGCTGGCCGACGACGCGCCGCTCACCTCCGAGCAGCGGCGCTCGCGCGACGGGCTGCGCAGCCGCCAGGTCACCATCCGGTAGG
>CAZDSL010000082.1:1895-6291 GCA_964507655.1 uncultured Mycobacteriaceae bacterium
TTCGGCGCTGTTTCCCCAGGTCGCGATGCAGAGTTGCTCGCGGGCTTCGGAGCGGCTCGCGAATCGGGTGGGCTGAGGGCCAGGCGTGCGGGCGCCGGGCGCCGGCCAAGCGGATTCGGCACACCGGGGCGCCGGAATGAGCCGAATCCGCTTGCTCGGCCCGCGCGCCGCCTATCCGAACCCGTTCGCGGTGACCAGGTCGGCGGGCAGCTGCCGATCATGCGCCAGCGCGTCGAAGAAGGCGCTCGCCCGCTCGTGGTCCCAGCGCAGCACGTTGCCCGAGGAGGTGTCCTCGAAGCCGCCGATCGGCACCGTCGTCGTCACCGGCCCCGACTTCAGCGCCCAGCCCAGGCTCGCCAGGTTCCAGATGTGGGTGCCCTCGTCCACCGTCAGCGACTTGGCCGTGCGCGTGATCACCTGCCACATCCGCACCGGGTTGAGCAGCGTGGTGGGCTTGGTGACCGTGTCGGCGAGGGCGTCGACGAACTGCCGCTGGTTGGCCATGCGGTCGAGGTCGGAGCCGGGCAGGGCGTAGCGCTCCCGCACGAAGTCGAGAGCCAGCGAGCCGCCGTACTTCTGGCAGCCGGCGGGCAGCTGAATGTTGTGGGCGGCGTCGTCCACCGCCTCGTCGAGGCACAGCTTCACGCCGCCCACCGCGTCGACCACCCCGGCGAAGCCGCCGAAGCCGATCTCGGCGTAGTGGTCGATGCGCAGGCCGGTGGCCGTCTCCACCGTCTGCGTGAGCAGCTGCGGGCCGCCGATCGCGAAGGCGGCGTTGATCTTGTCCATGCCGTGGCCGGGGATGGGCACGTACGAGTCGCGGGGGATCGAGACCATCGTCGCCTTGCCCGACTTCGGCAGGTGCATGAGCACGATGGTGTCGGAGCGGCCCTCGCCCACGTCGCCGCCGGTGTTGAGGGTGGCCTGCTGGTCTTCGGTGAGCCCGTAGCGGCTGTCGGAGCCCACCACCAGCCAGTTGGTGCCCGCGGTGGCGGCCACCCGGTCCGGGTAGGAGGGCAGCGCGTCGATGCGGTGCAGCGAACGGTCGAGGTAGAACACGAAACCGCCCACCGCGATCACCAGCACCAGCAGCACCACGGCGATGCGGCGCAGCCAGCGGTGCTTGCGGCGCCGGCGGGGCGGGGGCGGGGGCGGACCCCCGTGGCGCTGGGGCCCGCGCGGCGGCGGACCCTGCGGGGGCGGCCCCTGCGGCGGAGGGCCCTGACGGTAGCCGGGCGGCGGGCCCTGGCGCCGGCCCTGAGGGGATCGGCGGCCGTAGCGAGGGTCGTCGTCGACGTACGGCTCGGGGGTCTGGGTGGGGGCGTAGCGGATGCCGTCGCCCTGCGCGGGCGGATGCTGCGGCGCGTAGCGGGCCTGCTGGGGCGCGCCCGGCGCCTGCGACCAGGCCTGCGGGTAGGCGGGGTTCTGCGGCGGGGCCTGGTAGCGGCGTGTCCGGTCGGCGTCACCGCCCTGCGGCGGGCCGGTCCGGCGGCCGCGCGGGGGCGGAGGGTGATCGGCATTCACGCCCATCGACTCTACGCAAGTGCCGTCCGCGGGCGGCGGGGCGCGCGGGGCGGCGGCGCCGCGCGGCCCGCGATCACCCCAGCCACCCCAGGTGCGGGGCGAGCAGCGCGTAGCCCACGAAGGCGACGGTGTCGATCACCGCGTGCGCCAGGATCAGCGGCACGAGGCGCCCCGTGCGCTGCCAGTAGCGGCCGAACACCAGCCCCATCGCCGCATTGCCCAGCCCGCCGCCGACGCCCTGGTACAGGTGGTAGCTGCCGCGCAGCAGCGCCGACGCCGCGAGCGCCCCGCCGGGCGACAGGCCCAGGCGGCGCAGGCGGGTGAGCAGGTAGGCGACGACGAGGGTCTCCTCGGCGGCGGCGTTGGCGATCGCCCACAGCACCAGCACGGGCACGCGCCACCAGTGGTCGTCCAGGGTGGTGGGCACCACCTCCACGTTCAGGCCCAGCGCCCGGGCCGCCACGTACAGCCCCAGCCCGGGCAGCCCGATCAGCGCCGCCAGGCCCAGCCCGTGCGTCGTCTCCGGGTGCAGGCGGGGCCGCACCAGCCCGGCCGCGCGCGGGCCGATGCCGCTGCGCGCCAGCAGGTACAGCGCCAGCCCGGCGATCGCGAACAGCCTCGCCACGCCCAGCAGCTGGAAGGCGAGGTCGATCAGGCCGTTCTGCGCGCGCGAGGCGTTGAGCGCCACCGACTGCCCGCCGATGCCGCCCGGCGAGAGCGCGCTCTGCACCAGCGACAGCGCCGACGAGAGGCCGCTGTAGCCGAAGGTGAGCAGCAGCACCACCGCCAGCTCGCACCACAGCATGCGGCGGGCGCGCGGGTCGGTCTCGACGGGCACGTCCACCGCCTGGGCGGTGGGGCGCAGCCAGTCGCGGATCACGCCTGCCACGCTAGCGCCCCGCCACGCCGGCGCAGGGCCGCGGCGCGGCGGCGAGCGGGGGGCGGCTCGGGGGCTCAGCGCACGTAGGTGACGGACGCCTGGTGCGGGCAGCGGGCCAGGGCGCGCACCGCCTTGCCCAGCGACACGGGATCGTGCACCTCGCGGCCGAACGGCATGCGCACGTCGGTGGTGGTGCCCTCGCCGGTGAGCACGTCGCCCTCCGGCGCGCCGCCGCCCGCGCCGGTGACGCGCAGCGTGATGCCGAACCGGTCGATCGCGAGCGGGCGCACCCGGCTGCCGCGCAGCTCCGGCGGAAGGCGGCGGGCCAGCCGGGCCAGGACGTCGGCGTGCGTGTCCTCCAGGTGGGTCAGCCAGGCGTCCTGCATGAGGCTGAACGGGTCGGGCTGCGCGTTCATCAGGTCGAGGGTGTCCACCACCTCGATGCCGTGCGTATCGGCGAGCACCGCGCTGGTGGGCCAGAGCAGCACCAGCGAGGCGCCGTGCCCGATGTCGAGCAGGCCCTCGTGCGGGCGCGAGTCGGCGATCTCCACCGCCATGGCCCGCTGGCAGGGCAGCGGCATGCGCTCGAGGTATCCGGCGAGCCAGGTGACCGAGCGGATCGGCTTGTCGCCGCCCAGCAGCAGGTGGTCGGTGATCTCCAGCATCCCCGTGGGCATGCGCGGGCGCGGCAGCCGCCCGGCGAGGGGCAGCGAGCCGTAGGGGAAGGCCTCGGGGATGGCGGCGCCGAGCGCGCCGACCTCGCCGGGGCGCGGCGTCCAGCGGCCGTCGTCGGGCAGCAGCACGGCCAGCGCGCCCGTGTCCAGGGGGTGCTGGAGCGTGGGCTGCGTGGGCTCGGGCTCGCCGTCGGCGGCGAGCGTGGTGAGGCCGGGCCGGACGAGCGCGCTGCAGATCGTCTCGGCCGCCGTGAGTGCTGGCTGCATGTGGTCTCCTTCACCCTCTCCTGAAGTGATAGGTAACCCTAACCTAACTATGCGGCCCACGTCACCCCCTGCGGCCGGAATCCGGCGATCCGCCGGTCCGCCGATCCGCCGGTTCGCCGATCCGCCATTCCGCCGGTCCGCCGGCCCGCCATTCCGCCGATCCGCCGATCCGAGCACTGCTTGGGCGATCCGAGCGCCGCTTCGCATGGGGTGAGGCTGGAATCGGTGCTCGGATTGCGGATCGGCTCGCAGACCGGCTCGCGGACTGGAGCGGACCGGGGCGGACCACAGCAGACCGGAGCGGACCGGCAGCGCACGGCTCGCGGACCGGGCCTACCGTGGATGCGTGGATCTCCCGCTCACGCCCTCGGACGACTCTTCCCGGAGCGCCGCCAAGCGCACCACCGCCAAGCCCGTCATGCCCCTGCGACCGCCGCGCGAGCGCACCCGGACGCCGCTCGCCGCGGGCCTGCTCATCGCGCGCGAGCCGGTGGCGGACGGTGCCGGTGCGGGCGTACCGGAACACCCCGGGGCGGCGGCGCTGCTGGGCCCCGCGCACGTGCGCGCGTCGGACCTGCCGCGCCTGGTCTCCCCGGGCGGGCGGGCCCGCGTCTACGCGAGCCTCGACGTCGCGCCGGTCGCGGAGCAGCCGCCGGTGGACGTGGTGCGCTACCTGCTCGACGTGGACGCCGATCGGCTGGGCGAGGCCCTGGCGCTGGAGGCCGCCGGGCCCGTCGCGGTGCGGGTGCGCGGCGCGGAGTCGGTGCGCGAGTGCGCCGAGCGGGTGACGGCCGCGCACCGTTCTCCCGTGCTGCCCGCCGAGGCCACCGCCGACGACGCGGCCGACTTCCAGGCCTACGTGGCCCACTCCGACGTCGGGTATCTGGCGGAGGCCGATGACGCGGACGGCGTGGTGCGGGCGCTCGCGTGCGCGGTGGCGGGGATCAGCGGCTTCGACGTGCGCGCCGCGTTCCGGGAGCCGGACGTGGAGCGGCTGCTGTCGCTGCCCGACATCGCCGCCGACGCCGTGCGCGGCCTGCTGCTGGGCGTG
>CAZDSL010000082.1:6391-9818 GCA_964507655.1 uncultured Mycobacteriaceae bacterium
GGCCCGCCGCCGGTCAGCCGCGATCGTAGAAGCCGGGCGTGGCGTCCACGCGCAGCCGGCTCAGTGCGCGGTAGCTGATCAGCCAGCGGCCGTCCACGCACCGGTATTCCTCGTGGTAGTGGCCGTAGCCGTGCAGCCACTCCTCGGTGTCGCCGTCGGCGCCCGGCCGGGTCCACCACAGCCGGTCCTCCATCGCCCACACGCCGCGGGCGGTGGTGTCGGAGGTGAGCTCGATCTCGGGCGTGTGCCCGTGGTGGACGCTGGTGACGGGCACGGCGCCGTCGAGCGTCGCGCGGATCGCGGCCGTGAGGGCGGCGCCGCCGGTGACGGGCGCGTCGGTGCGCACGGCCCTCGAAGGCTGGGCCGCGCCCTGGCTGCGCCACGAGTCGCTCACCACGTCGTCGGTGTGGAACGACGCGTACGAGTCCCAGTCCTTGGTGTCCATGCAGCGCAGCCGGCCGGCGAAGGTGCGCTTGATCTCCTCGACGGCCAGCAGCTGTTCTGCGGCTGAGAGCGTGAGCGTGGCGTGCGGCATGCGGTTTCCTCCCGGGTGACGACGGTGCGGTTCCGACGCTCACAGCGCCGGACGCCCGCCGCAACGGGCCGTGCCGCCGGGCGGGAAGGGCTGAGCGCCGCCGGCCGGGACGCCGCACGCCCGCATGCCGCATGCCGCATGCCCGCACGTCCGCACGCCTCGGGGCCCTACCGCACCGTGAGCACCTGCTTGCCCAGCGCGGTGCGGTTCTCCATCGCCGCCATGGCCTGGGCGGCGTCCTCGAGCGGGTAGGTGGCGCCGATGATCGGGTCGAGCAGCCCCTGCTCCAGCATCGGCGTCAGCTCGCGCCACTGCTCCTGCAGGTAGTCGCGCCGGGCCAGCCAGTACTCGCCCCAGCCCACGCCCACCACCGAGGTGTTGTGCAGCAGCAGGCGGTTGACCTTGACGGTGGGGATCTCGCCGCCGGTGAAGCCGATGACGAGCAGCCGGCCCTCGCGCGCGAGGCAGCGGAGCGAGTCGGTGAAGCGGGCGCCGCCGACGGGGTCGACGATGACGTCGACGCCGCGGTTGTCGGTGATCTTCTTGGTGGCCACGAGGAAGCCGTCGGCGGGCGCGATCTCGTCGGCGCCGGCGCGGCGGGCCAGGTCGGCCTTCTCGCCCGCCGAGGTGACGCCGATGACCTCGGCGCCCAGCGCCTTGGCCAGCTGGGTGGCCGCCGTGCCCACGCCGCCGCCCGCGCCGTGCACCAGCACCGTCTCGCCCTTCTCCAGCCGGGCACGCCGGGTAAGGGCGAAGTGCACCGTGAGCAGGTTCATCGGCAGTGCGGCGCCCTGCTCGAAGCTGAGCCGGTCCGGCAGCGCGAACACCTGCGCCGGGTCCACGGCCACCTGCTCGGCGAAGCCGCCGAAGCCGGGGAAGGCGCAGACCCTGTCGCCCTCGGTGAAGCCGCTGCCCTCGGGTGCGGCGGCGACGACGCCCGCCACCTCCGAGCCGGGGATGAAGGGCGTGGGCATCTTGATCTGGTACTGGCCGCGGGTCTGCAGCACGTCGGGGAAGGTGACGCCGGCGGCGTGGACGTCGATGAGCACGTGGGTGCCGGCGGCGGGATCGGGGGCCTCGCCCACCTCGACAGCCGACGGTCCGTCGAGCCTGGTGACCTGTACCGCGCGCATCGGGCGCTCCTCTCAGCAGGGGGGCGTGCGGGTGGCGCGTGCCGGACGGTGGTGCCGGCTGCGGCCACCGCCCGCCGGGACGGGCGCCGGACGCGCCGCCTCGTGGTTGGCCACAGACTATGCCCGCGCCCGGCCGGGCGGCGCGGATTTCGTTAGTGTGCATGGCGTGGAGCGCAGTGGAGCGGGTGTGGAGTGGGTCGCCTATTTCGGTCCGTCCGGCACGTTCTCCGAGGCGGCGCTGAGCAGGTTCGAAGAGTCGGGCCGGCTGGCGCAGCTCGGCGCGGCGCGGCCCGTGCAGCGGGTGGCCGCGGGCAGCCAGGGCGAGGCGCTCGCGATGGTGCGCGCCGGCGAGGCCGACCTGGCCTGCGTCCCCATCGAGAGTTCCGTCGACGGGCCCGTGCTGCCCACGCTCGACCCGCTCGCCGAGGAGCCGCGCCTGCAGATCTTCGCCGAGACCGAGCTCGACATCGCCTTCACCGTGCTGGTGCGCCCCGGCACCGAGGCCGCCCAGGTGGCCACCGTGGGCGCGTACCCCATCGCCGCCCGGCAGGTGCGCGGGTGGCTCGAGGCGCACCTGCCGCACGCGCAGGTGGTGCCGGCGTCGTCCAATGCGGGCGCGGCCGAGGACGTGGCCGCCGGGCGGGTGGACGCCGGCGTGTCCACGGCGCTGGCGGGCGAGCGGCTGGGGCTCGACGCGCTGGCGCACGGCGTCGTCGACGTCGAGGGGGCGCGCACCCGCTTCGTGCTGGTGGGGCTGCCGGGGCCCGTGCCCGCGCGCACCGGCTCCGACCGCACCGGCGTGTTCTTCTACCTGCCCAACGAGCCCGGCTCGCTGGCGCAGGCGCTCATGCAGTTCTCGATGCGCGGGGTCGACCTCACCCGCATCGCCTCGCGGCCCACCCGGTCGCGGATGGGCATCTACTACTTCCAGGTGGACTGCGCCGGGCACATCGACGACACCCCCGTCGCCGAGGCGCTCAAGGAACTGCACCGCACCGCCGCCAAGGTGATCTTCCTGGGCTCGTGGCCGGTGACGCACACCGAGGGCAGCGCACCGCCGTCCGACGACGCGTCCGTGGCGTGGCTCGAGGCGATGCGGCGGGGAGGCGAGGCATCATGACGGGGCGGCTGATCCTGGTGCGGCACGGGCAGACGGTGGCCAACGTGGCCAAGGAGCTCGACACGCGCCCGCCCGGCGCGGCGCTCACCCCCGCCGGCGAGCAGCAGGCGCTGGCGCTGGCGCAGCGGTTCTCCACCGCGGGCGGGCGGCCGGCGGTGCTGGCGTCGTCGGTGGCGCTGCGCGCGCGGCAGACGGCCACGCCCGTGTCGGTGACCACCGAGACGCGGCTGACGGTGGTCGAGGGGCTGCACGAGGTGCAGGCGGGCGACCTCGAGGGCCGCTCCGACGACGCCGCCCACAAGGTGTTCATCGACGTGTTCCGGCACTGGTACAAGGGCGACCTGGACGAGCGCATCCCCGGCGGCGAGAGCGGGCGCGACGCGCTGGCGCGGTACCTGCCGCAGATCGACGAGCTGCGGGCGTCGTACCTCACCGAGCGGTCCGAGCGCGCCGGGAACGGCGACGTGGTGGTGGTGAGCCACGGGGCGATCATCCGGCTGGCGGTGACGGCGATGACCGACGTCGACCCGGCCTTCGCGGTGACCAACCACCTCAACAACACCGACGCGGTGATCCTCACCCCGCAGCCCGGCGGCGGGTGGGGGCTGGAGCGGTGGGGCGAGAAGACGCCGCCGTTCA
>CAZDSL010000083.1:0-2224 GCA_964507655.1 uncultured Mycobacteriaceae bacterium
GCCGTCGCCGTGGCACGGCCGCGCAGGCCGCTCGCGCTCGTCTACCGCGGGCCCGCCTCCGTGCCCGGCTGCCCCGAGGCGGTGGCCCGGCTGCTCGAGAACGGGCCCACCCGCTTCCGGGTGCAGTACTGCGGCCCCGACGAATCCCGCCCGCTGTCGCGCCGCGCGCTGGCCGACGCCGCGCTGTTCGCGCAGCCGGGCGGCGGGTCGATCGCCCAGGCCTGGCCGCACCTGGAGGAGCACGCGCGCACGGTGCGCCGGTTCGTCGCCGACGGCGGCGCCTACCTGGGCTTCTGCCTGGGCGCCTACCTGGCGTCGCCGCAGTGGGGGTTCGGCGTGTTCGAGGGCTCGGCCGTGCGCTACATCAACACGCCCGGCTCGTCGGTGCACGACACGTCCGACGCGATCGTCGACGTCACCTGGCGCGGCGAGCACAAGACGATGTACTTCCAGGACGGACCGCAGTTCGCGCCCGACGATCCGTCCGCCGCCACCGTCCTCGCGCGGTACGACACGGGCGCCGTCGCCGCGCTGGTGGCGCCCTACGGCGCCGGCGCGGTGGGGCTGACGGGCCCGCACCCGGAGGCCGACCGGTGGTGGTATCCGCCGGGGCTGGTCAACCCGCAGGGCATCGACTTCTCGATGGGGTACGACCTGGTCTCCACCACGTGGAACGTCGTGTCCTGAGCGGCCCGCCGGCTAGGCCTCCTCGACCACCGTCTCGCCGCGCGCGCCGCCGCGTCCCAGCAGGAACGCCACCGCCACGGCCACCAGGCCCACCGCGCCGGCCACCATGAACGCCAGCCGCATGCCGTCGGCGTCGGGCAGGCCGGACGGCGCGCTGCTGCCGAACGCCGCCACCGACACGAACACCGCGCTGCCCAGCGCCCCCGCCACCTGCTGCAGCGTGGTGAGGATGGCGCTGCCGTGCGAGTACAGCGGCTCGGGCAGCACGCCCAGCGCCTCGGTCATCAGCGGCGTCATCATCACGCCGAGCGCGGCCATGAGCAGCACGTCGACGCCGATCACCGCGATCAGCGGGGCCGAGTCGCCCAGCAGCGCGAACAGCCACAGCGCCACCGCCATGCCCGCGGCGCCGGGGATCACCAGCGGCCGCGCGCCCACCTTGTCGTAGAGGCTGCCGACGGGGCGCGCCAGCGCGGCCAGCACCAGGCCGCCCGGCAGCAGGGCGAGGCCGGCGACGAACGTGCTCTCGCCCAGCACCGTCTGCAGGTACATCGGCAGCAGGATCGCGCCCGCGCCCAGCAGCGCCATGAACACCAGCACGGCCAGCACCACCGACACCGCGAACTGGCGGTGCCCCAGCGGGCTCAGGTTGAGCAACGGCCGGTCTTCGCGCTGCAGCCGCAGCTGCCGCCACACGAACCCGGCCAGCACCACTGCGCCGACGACGATCGGCAGCCACGCGGGCAACGGCGGCGCGTCCTGGCCGATCAGCGAGAAGCCATACACGAGGCCGGCGAAGGCCACGCCGGACATGAGCACCGAGAGCGTGTCGAGCGGCACCCGCCGCGTCTCGGCCGGCACGCGCAGGCGCGCGACGCCCACGGCGAGCATGCCGACGGCCAGGATCAGCACCAGCCAGAACATCCAGCGCCAGCCGAGGCCCGAGAGGATCGCACCGCCCACCGTGGGACCGATGGCGGGGGCGAAGCCGATGACGATCGACATGGTGCCCATCGTCGCGCCGCGCTTGTCCTCCGGCACCAGGCGCATGACGGTGGTCATCAGCAGCGGGATCATCACCGCCGTGCCGCCCGCCTGCACGATGCGCCCGGCCAGCAGCACCGTGAAGTCGGGCGCCACCGCGCACACCAGCGTGCCCACGGTGAACGAGCTGATCGCGGCCAGGAAGATCGCGCGCGGCGTGAACCGCTCGAGCAGGAAGCCGGTGGTGGGGATGACGACGGCCATCGTCAGCAGGAAGCCGCTGGCCAGCCACTGGATCGTGGTGGCGGAGACGGCGAGTTCCTCGGCCAGGTCGGGCAGCGCGATCGAGACGATCGTCTCGTTGAGGATCATCACGAACGCGGCCACCACGAGCACGCCGATGATCAGGCCCGGCTTGGCGGGCGGCGCGTGGGTGGTCTGTGTGGTCTCGTCGGAGATCATGAGGTCCTTCGGCAGGAGTCTCCCGCGCGGGGCGGGCGTGATCGTTCCGCATCCCCGGCCGGGGCGGCGGGGCCGCGCATCCGGGGTGCGG
>CAZDSL010000083.1:2324-5956 GCA_964507655.1 uncultured Mycobacteriaceae bacterium
GCGCCCGGGTCAGTGCTCGATGGGCGATTCCGTGGCGGCCGTCGCGGTGCCGGCGTCGTCGTCCATCATCGCGCGGGCCCAGCGGGGCAGGATGAACACGCCCTCGGCCTCGACGCACACCGTGTCGCCCGCGCTGATGCGGCCCGTGACGTAGCCCTTGATGCCCTCGATGCGGTCGACGCGCGCCTCGGCGTGCAGCCGGCCCAGCGGGGTGGGGTTGCGGTAGCGGATGGTGAGCGTGCCCGTCATGCCGGGCGCGCCGTTCACCGCGGCGGTGTACCCCAGCAGCTGGTCGAGGATGAGGGCCGAGACGCCGCCGTGGGTGAGCCCGGGCGGGCCCTCGTAGCCGCGGCGCAGGAAGTAGTCGGAGCGCACGGTGCCGTCGTCGTCCTTGACGAAGTGCAGCGGCACCGCGATCGGGTTGCGCAGGCCCATCGCCGCGTTGCCCCACGAGCGCTGCCGCCCGTCGTCGGTGAACCGGGTGCCGTACGAGCCGTCGAGCGTCTTCGCGGCGAGCAGCGCCCGCGCCGCCTCCAGGTGCTCGCGGGCCCGGGCCACGTCGTCTGCGCCGACCTCCGTCACCACCGACAGCTCGTTGAGCACGCGCAGATCCTCGGCGAGCGGGCCCATCAGCGCGGCCTCGGCCTCGACCTCCTCGGCGCTGCGCGTGTCGCGCCGGAAAAGGCTCGGGTCGAAGCCCGCCGACCGCTGCGGCCGCCCCTGCTCGTTGTTCGCCATCGCCACCCTCGCCTGCGTCGTCGCCGGAACCCCGGCCCCGCGCGGCCGTCGCCCGCGCGCCCCCGGGTAGCGGGACAGGGTGATCCGTCCATGCAACCAGCCCGCCGCCGCCGGGGTCAACATCGTTGAATGCAGTGTGCCGCGATTCACGCCCCGTCGCCGGACGTCTCGGCCGGCGTATCGGCGTCGGCCTGCGGCCCCGCGGGCAGCGTCCCGGGCTCCCACTGCGGCAGCCGCACCGTGAACGCCGCGCCGCGGCCGGGCTCGGACGCCACGGACACCTCGCCGCCGTGCCCGCGCACGAGCGAGGCGACGATCGACAGCCCCAGGCCGTTGCCGCCCGACACCCGGGCCCGCGACGCATCGGTGCGGTAGAACCGCTCGAACACCCGCTCCCTGTCCTCCGGGGAGAGGCCGGGGCCGGTGTCCGCGACGGTGGCGCGCACCCACCCGTCCTCGGCGCCGTGCACCCGGACGTCGATGCGCGCGTCGTCGGGCGTGTGCATCCGGGCGTTCGACAGCAGGTTGTCGAACACCTGCCGCAGCCGGGACGCGTCGCCCAGCACCTCGGGCGCGCCCGCGCCGCCGTCCAGGTCCAGGGTGATGCGGCGCTGCGGGGCCACCGCCCGTGCCGCCGCGACCGCGTCGGCGGCGACGGCGAACAGGTCGACGGGCAGGCGCTCGAGGGGCCGCTGCGCGTCGAGCGCCGCCAGCGTCAGCAGGTCTTCGACCAGCAGCCCCATGCGCGCCGATTCGCGCTCGATGTGGCCGATCACCGACGCGGCGTCGTCGGTGCCGCCCATGCGGTGCAGTTCGGCGAAGCCGCGAATGGTGGTGAGCGGCGTGCGCAGCTCGTGGCCCGCGTCGGCGATGAAGCGCCGCATCCGCTGCTCGGACGCGCGCGCCGTGGCCGCCGACCCGCGGGCAGCCTCCTCCGCGTCCGCGCTCGCCGCCACCGCGCGCTGGATCCGACCGAGCATGCCGTTGAGGGAGGTCGACAGGCTGCCCACCTCCGTGCGCGGGTGACGCTCGGGCACCCGCTGGTGCAGGTCGCCCGCCGCGATCGCCGCCGCCGTCTGCTCGATCTCGCCGAGCGGCCGCAGGCTGCGGCGCACGAGGAACCCGCCGAGCACACCGAGCGCCAGCAGCACCACCACCCCGATCGCCACCTGCAGCGCCACGAGGCGGCTCACGGTGCTTTCGACGTCGTCGAGGCTCTTCGCCACCACCACCTGGTCGCCCGACGGGTCGGTGGTCGTCAGCACCCGCCACTGCGGTCCGGCCCCGTCCGAGTCGACCGTGACCGGCCCGCCGCCGTCGGGAAGATCCGCGAGGTCGGGCGCCGACGCCGAGTCGTTGACGGTGAAGCGCACCTCTCCGTCGGCGCCGGTGATGCGCACGAAATACGTGCTGGGCGGGCGGGACGAGCTGGGCGAGGACGGCATCGGCGCCGGCGGCGGGCCGCCGTGCGGGCGGGCCCAGGTGTGGGCGGCGTCGGTGAGTTCCGAGTCGATGCGGGTCGTCATCGAATTCTGCAGCGCGGTGGTGACCGAGGCGCCCGACACCACCAGCCCCACCGCGCACAGGCCCACCAGCGCCGCCACGAGCGTCCAGCGCAGCGGCAGCGTGCGGAACCACGCGCGGAACGCCTGCCACGGCGAACGGCGGACCGCGGTCGCGTCCACGGTCACCCCCGCGGCTCCCGCATCACGTAGCCGACGCCGCGGATGGTGTGGATGAGCGGGGTATCGCCGTTGTCGACCTTGCGGCGCAGGTAGGAGACGTACGACTCGACCACGCCCACCTGCCCGCCGAAGTCGTAGTTCCACACGTGCTCGAGGATCCGCGGCTTGGCCAGTACCGTGCCGGCGTTGACCATGAAGTAGCGCAGCAGCGTGAACTCGGTGGGCGAGAGCGACACCGGCTCGCCCGCCTTGAACACCTCGTGCGACTCGTCGTCCAGCTCGAGGTCGGCGAAGCGGATGCGCGCATCGCGGGCGCCCTCGTCGAGCCGGCCGGCGCGGCGCAGCACCGCGCGCAGCCGCGCGATGAGCTCCTCGAGGCTGAACGGCTTGGTGATGTAGTCGTCGGCGCCCAGGGTGAGCGCCGAGACCTTCTCGTCCACCTCGCCGCGCGCGGTGAGGAAGAGCACCGGCGCGTCGATGCCGTCGGCCCGCAGCCGGCGCATGAGCCCCGTGCCGTCCATGCCGGGCATCATCACGTCGAGGATCACCGCGTCGGGCCGGAACCGGTGCGCGGCATCGAGGCCCGCCGCCCCGTCGCCCGCCGTCTCCACCTCGAATCCCTGGAACTTCAGGCTCACCGAGAGCAGCTCACGGATGCCCTCCTCGTCGTCGACCACGAGGATCCGCTGCGGCACGGACCCGTCCTCGTCTTTCACGCGCATGCCCCGATCCTGCCCCCGCCGCACGTACTGCGGCTGGGAGTCGGCTGGGAGTTTCCTGTGAATGCGCGAGGGGCGCCGCGGGCTGCTCGCGGCGATCTGCCGCGCGCGCGGCGCCACCCTGGCCACCCGCAACGTCCGCGACTTCGAGGGCACGGGCGTGCCGCTCACCGACCCGTGGGGCCGGTGAGCGGCACCGTCACGCCCCGCGCTGCGGTGCCAGCGCCGTGGTGCGGTCGTCGATCCACGTGCGCATGTCGGCGATGGCCGACGCGCGATCGTCGTCGCTGAGCCCGTCGCTGGTGGGGATGGAGCCCGCCAGCCCGTCGAGCACCTTTTCGGCCTCGCCGCTGCCGTAGATCCGATCGAACAGATCCCAGTACGTGCTCTCGTAGAGCTCGGCGAAGGCCCCGTCGCCCGAGGATGCGTCGAGGAAACGCTGCTTGAGCGGGTTCTGCGTGCGCATGCCGCCCGGCATGCCCCCGCCGTC
>CAZDSL010000083.1:6056-9804 GCA_964507655.1 uncultured Mycobacteriaceae bacterium
CCGCCCATCGAGATCGCATCGTGCGGGCCCGCCGAGGTGTCGCCCTGCATCGCCAGGTTCAGGTCCCAGGAGATGATGGTGAACTTCTCGCTGTCCAGGTCGTACCAGAGGTAGTAGTTCTGGCCGGGGCCCGACATGTCGTCCATGTTCGAGAGCAGGTTCTGCGTGGCGATGTACTGCGCGAACGAGTCGAGGTCGACGTGATCGCCCAGGTGCTCGGCGAACTCCTCGTCGTCGGCGCCGTCGACCCACTTGAGCAGCTCGATGATCGGCTGCAGGTTGCCCGAGTCGACAGAGTTGACCTGCACGAACTGTTCCGAATAGTCGGACTGGTCGTCGCCCACGTAGGTGAACCGCGAGTTCGCGTCGGCCTTGTACAGGTAACCTCGCCGGCCGGCGAGAGGCCCGTCGTCCGAGGTGATCCGCGTGACGTAGTCGTCGTCGGGCACCTCCAGCAGCAGCCGCGACGCGGTGGCTCCGCCATTGACCGAGTACACGGCGTAGGCGTAACGCTGCGAGACCTGATCGGTGGCCGCGGTGAGCGAGAGGGCCATCGCCTCGTTGACCACCGGCGAGCCCGGGCGCACCGACAGCGACGTGACGCCCTCGTAGCCGCGTCCGTCCTCGTACTTGTTGAAGCTGAGCAGCAGCGGCAGGGAGGTGGGGTCGTCGGCGCTGAGCTGGGCCATCCCGCCCATCATGCCGCCGGGGCCGCCCGCCGTCCCGCCGGGAGCGCCCGCCTGATCCGCCGCCTGATCTGCTGCCTGACCGGTCGCGTCGCCGGCGCCCGCAGCGGGGGTGGTCGCGTCGTCGGCGGCCGGAGCCGCGGCACCATCCGCACCCTGGCCGGCACCGCCCGCACCCGGGCCCTGTCCGGCGCCGTCCGCACCCTGGCCCTGTCCGGCGCCGTCCGCGGTGCCCCCGGCCGCGGCTCCGCCGCCCTGCCCGCCGCCGGGGAAGCCCTCGGGGCGTTCCCCACCGCCGGGGAAGCCCCGCCCGCCGCGCAGCGACTGCAGCGTCGAGTTGCCTTTGAGCCGCACGCCCACGTTGTTGAGGACGGTGCCGTCGATCGTCACCGTGGCGTTGACCCAGCGCTTCTCGCCGTTGTCGACGAAGTCATCGACCATGCGCGAGTACTCGGCGTCCGGGATCTCGACGCTGACCTCGTGGTGCACGGAGTCGTCGAAGAGGTCCACCGCGCCCTCGACGTTGCTCGTGATCTCCGACGACACCACGGTCTCGTCGCCCGTGATCATGGGGCTCACCCGCAGCCCGCCGAACACCAGCGCCGCCACCGCGATGAAGGCCACGAGGGCCGCGGGGAGCTTCCAGTGCGCCCGCATCCGCGGCGGGATCCTGCGCACGGCCCTGCGGTACAGGCTCGGGCGGGGCGCGGCGGGGCCGGGCAGGACGGGCGTGCCCTCGCCCTCGGGCGCGCCATCGGTGCCGGGCGTCATCACACGTCGGTCTGGTCGTAGCCGGTCAGGACCGTCACGCGCTGCCCGGTGTTCACCCCGGACAGCTCATCGATGAGCGCGGCCGGCTTGGTCGACTTCTTCAACCGTGCCGTGTAGTACAGCTCGGTGAGTGCACCCGAGCGAACCGATTCGGTGGAGACCAGCTCGAACTCGCTGCAGTTGCGCACCATGACGTCCTCGACGAGCGCGGTGAACTCCGTCCCCGGCGGCACCTGCACCTTGACCACCTGCCGCTGCACGTCCAGCGAGAACCAGTTGAAGCGGTACATGATGAGCATGACCAGGCAGATCGCGATGGTCGCCGCCACGGCCAGCAGGTAGAAGCGCGTGCCCACGGTCATGCCCAGCGCCATGACCAGGAAGATGAAGCCCACGTCGCGCGTCTCCTTGACGGCGTTGCGGAAGCGGATCACCGACAGCGCGCCCACCAGCGCGAAGGCCCGCGCGATGTTCGAGCCCACCACCAACATGATCAGCGCCACTACCATTCCGCACAGCACCAGCGTCTGCACGTAGGACTGGCTGTACGAGACGTTCTTGTGGGTGAAGCGGTAGACCCACGCGACGATCGCCGACAGCACGAACGACAGCGCCAGCGCCACCACGATGTCGAGCACGGTGAACGTGCCGCTGAGATCCTGGATATCGAAATTCATGTGTGTTCCATAGCTCCTGATGAGAATGCGGGCCGCCCCGGACGAGGTCGCGGCCGCGTGATGTGACGGGTACGGCGCCTAACCGGCGTGCACCGTCTCGCCGTGGCCGTGCACTGTGTCGCCGGCGACGGGCGAGGCGATCCGCTGCGGTTCGGGCATGCCCACCCGCGACCGCGGCGCCAGATCGAACGCCTCGATGGTCTTGCAGTACTTGGACATCCGGACCACCGACATGTTCTGCTTCGCGGCCAGGTCGGGCACCCAGTACGGGATGCGTTCGTTGGCCTTGACCTCGACCACCGCCGCGCCGATGGGCACGGTCCGCCGGTCCTGGCCGCCCTGCTCGCCGGTCCAGTTCTCCGGCCCGAAGCGGAAGTCGCGGTCGCGCCCGCGCACGCGGTGGTCGATGGTCACGCGCAGCCCGGCCTCCGCGCCGCGGCCGAGATAGGCCTCGCGGTGGTACGAGGTGGTGGCGACGGGGCGCAGGTCGAGGTTGCCCACGAACGTCGTCACCTCGTTGACGAATCCCCGCTGCTCCGGCGCGTGCCGCGGCGTCACCCCGTGGTCGAGCCAGCGCACCGCGTCGAGGTGCGGCAGCGCCAGGCGGCGCTTCTGCGTGACGCGGTTGACGCGCTGCTTGATCTCGACGTGCACCGTGGTCTCGTCGGTGCACTCCTCTGGGCGGCCGTAGAGGCGCATCCGCAGCTTGCGGCGGAAGCGCAGCCCCTCGATCTTCTCCCAGTAGAAGCGCAGCGAGGCCGTGTCGTAGTAGAGCGAGGTGACGGGGTACCCCCCGGTGCCCGAGTACGGGTCGGCGTCGAGGTGTGCGCGGAAGCGCTCGCGCAGCTCGGGCACGTGCGACTCGTCCACCAGGTACTTGATCTCGTACCTGTTGAACACGCGCAGGCTGTTGTACCCGGTGACGGGCGCTCCCCGCCGCTCCTGCGGATCCGGATCGGCCACGGCTCCTCCTCCCTCGCGCCGGGCGCGGGGTGCGCTCCGGCGGGCCGCACTCCGGCAGCCGCACACCAGTGAAGCGGGCCCGCCTCCCGCGGCGCTGGGAGAACCCTGGCAGTTGGCTGGGAATGCACCCCTCCCTTGACCCACATACCCCCAGTGGGTATGTTTCGGGCATACCCCCTAGGGGTACAAAGAAGAGTGCGGGCCCGCTCGGATCCGCACAGCGACCAGGAAGGAAGAGCGATGAGCACCATCGAGTACGCCGTCACCGGGATGTCCTGCGGCCACTGCGAGAACGCCGTGCGCGAGGAGGTCGGCGGCATCGACGGCCTCGAGGTCGTCTCCGTGAGTGCGCAGGACGGCACGCTGGTCGTCTCGGCCGAGGGCCCGGTGGACGACGCCGCCGTCGTCGCCGCCGTCGACGAGGCGGGCTACTCCGCCGCCCGCAAGTAACCACGCACGATCGCGGCCCCCGGCCGCGGAGGCAGGTGAAGTCATGACCGCACCCGAGACCACCTTCGGCGAGGCGCCCCGCACCGACGTCGAGCTCGACATCGGCGGGATGACGTGCGCCTCGTGCGCCATGCGGATCGAGAAGAAGCTCAACAAGCTCGACGGCGTGAGCGCCACCGTCAACTACGCCACCGAGAAGGC
>CAZDSL010000084.1:0-9804 GCA_964507655.1 uncultured Mycobacteriaceae bacterium
TCGCGCAGCTGCTGCTCGTCGAGCTCGCCGTTGCGCAGCGCCGCGCCGATCTGGATCTCGGCGATGTCGAGCACGCCCTGCGCGGCGATGGTGCCGAGGAGGATCAGGCGCCTGTCGCGCACGCTGAGCCCCTCGCGCTCCCAGATGTCGGCGAAGAGGTGATCGACGGTGATCCCGTAGAAGTCGCCGGGCAGGTCGCCCAGCTCGAAGCCGTAGACCTCGCTCATCTTGGCCAGCCCGCGCGCCCGCCGCGCGGTGCCGGGCCCGCCCGGGTCCGCCGCGACCGGCCCCGTCGTGCCCGGCCCCCTCCTGCCCGGCCCCGTCGCGTCCCGTCCCTGATCCGCCCCGCTCATGCGTGTCCTTCCCATTCCTCGTCGGCGGCCGCGGCCGCGTCGTCCCCCGCGTCCGCCCCCGCCGGCGGCGCACCGGCCGCCGCCTCGGCGAGCAGGCCGGGCCCCACGCCCAGCCCCGCGCCGAGCCCGGCCAGCGCGCGGCGCGCCAGCGGCAGGTCGACGTGCTCGCGGGCCCCCAGCCCGAGGGCCAGCTCCAGGTCCTTCTCGCCCAGGTCGCGCACGTGCGCGAGGATCGGGTGCAGCGGTTCGCCGGGATCGAGCGGCGCCGTGGTGCCGCGCAGCATGATCGCGCCCGGGCCGCCGGTGACGGCGTCCGTGTGCCGCACCACCGAGCCCAGCGCGGCGACGTCCAGCCCGCACGCCTCGGCCAGCCGCTGCGCCTCCGCGGCGGCGGTGAACGAGACGAAGTGCAGCAGGTTGCGCGCCAGCTTCATCCGCGTGCCCGCGCCGACGTCGCCCGCGTGCACCACCAGCCCCGCGAACAGCGCGAACGGGCCGCGCACCGCCGCGAACGCCGCGTCGCTGCCGCCCACCATCACCGCGAGCGCGCCCTTGCGCGCGCCGGCCGCCCCGCCGCTGACGGGCGCGTCCACCAGCTCGACGCCCGCCTCGCGGCACCGGTCGGCCAGCTCGACGGCGGCGGTGTCGGAGATCGTCGAGTGCACCGCCACCACGGCGGGCGGCCGCGGCGCCGACAGGATGCCGTCGGGGCCGGCGACCACGCGGCGCACCTGCTCGTCGTCGAGCACGGTGACGCACACGATCGCCGCCCCGTGCGCCGCCTCGGCGGGTGTCGCCGCCACCCGTGCGCCCGCCTCGGCCAGCGGGGCCGCGGCCTCGGCGCGCACGTCGCACACCGTGAGCCCGCCCGGGTGCGCCAGCAGCCGCCGGGCCATGGGCGCGCCCATCGAGCCCAGCCCCACATAGCCGATGCGCGCGCCCGTCACGTCCTCCGCCGTCCTGCCCGGCAGGGCCTCATCGCTCGGCATACGCCACCGCCTTCGTCTCCAGGTACTCCTCGAAGCCCGCCACGCCCATCTCGCGGCCGATGCCCGACTGCTTGTATCCGCCGAACGGCACGTCGGGCGAGTACCACAGCCCGCCGTTGACGCCGAGCGTGCCGGTGCGGATGCCGCGCACCACGCGGTCGATGCGGTCCGGATCCTCGCCCCACACGGCGCCCGACAGGCCGTACGGCGAGTCGTTGGCGATGCGGACGGCGTCGTCGTCGCCGTCGTGCGGGAGGATCACCAGCACCGGGCCGAAGATCTCCTCGCGCGCGGTGCGGGCCGTGTTGTCGAGCCCCGCGATGAGCGTGGGCTCGACGAAGTAGCCGCGCTCGCGCCCGCGCGGCCGCCGCCCGCCGCACACCACCGTGCCGCCCTCCTCGGCGGCCAGGGCCAGGTACGACTCGACGCGCGCGCGCTGGCGCTCGGAGATCAGCGGCCCGCACACGGTGCGCGGGTCGGCCGGGTCGCCCGGGGCCAGCCCCGCCAGCGCGTCGGCCGCCGCGGCGGTGGCCTCGTCGAGCCGCCCGCGCGGCACCAGCAGCCGGGTGGTGATGGCGCAGCCCTGCCCGGCGTGGGTGGCCACCGTGAACGCGGCGGTGGCGCAGGCGGTGCGCAGGCGGCCGGCGTCGAGGTCGTCGAGCACCACGAAGGCCGACTTGCCGCCGAGCTCGAGGAACACCTTGGTGAGGTTCTCGGACGCCGCCACCATGACGGCGCGGCCGGTGGCGGTGGAGCCCGTGAAGGAGACGAGGTCCACGCGCGGGTCGGCGGCGAGCTGCGCACCCACGCCGTGGTCGGAGGAGGTGACGACGTTGAGCACGCCGGGCGGCAGGTCGGTCTCCTCCGCGGCGACCCGCGCCACGAGGGCCGCGCACCAGGGGGTGTCCGGCGCCGGCTTGAGCACCGTGGTGCACCCCGCCGCCAGCGCGGGGCCGATCTTGGCCAGGTTGATCTGGTGCGGGAAGTTCCACGGGGTGATCGCGCCCGCCACCCCCACCGCCTCGCGCAGCAGCGTGCGGCGGGTGGGGATGCCCATCGGCGCCGCGGGGCCCAGATCGGTGCTCCAGCTGTACCCCTCGGCGAGGTCGGCGAAGTAGCCGAGGTCGGCGACGGGCCCCTCGAGCTGCGGGCCGGCGGTGAGCATGGCCGGGGCGCCGGCCTCGGCGACGGTGACCTCGCGCAGCTCCTCGATGTGCCGCTGCAGGCCGTCGCGCAGCTGGCGCAGGCAGCGCGCGCGGAAGGCGTGCTCGCGCGGCCAGGCGGTGGTGTCGAAGGCGCGGCGCGCGGCGCGGATGGCGGCGTCCATGTCGTCGCCGCCGCCGTCGGCCGCGCGGCCGATCGGCTCCTCCGTGGCCGGGTTGTAGGTGGCGAAGGTGGCGCCCGATGCCGCGGGCACGAGCTTGCCGTCGATCAAGAGGTCGGTGCTGGCGTCGGGGCGCAGCGGCATGTCTCACCGGCTTCCCGGAGCAGGAGCCCGCTCGGGCTCGTTCGGACAGGTGTCTGGACCCTAATGCGCCGCGCGGCGGGCTGCAGCGGATTCCGGCGGATCCCCGCAAATCCTGACACCTGTCTGATCAAGTGTCGACTTTCGGGCGCCGCGGGTCTACCGTGGTCGGCACGGGACCGCACCGGACGGCCCGCCGGAGGGAGGCGCAGCGATGGACCGGACGCCGCCGCCCGCCGCGCGCACCGTGAGCCCGTCCACACCCGCCGCCTCCGCGCCCGGTGATGCCGCCCCCGGTGCCGTAGCGTCCGGACACATGTCCGCTGATGACCGGTTCGAATCCACCCGCCGCCGCCTCACCGCCCACCAGGCCGAGACGGTCGCCCGCCTCACCGACGCCGCGGTGGTGGTGCTGCGCGAACGGGGGCACGCCGCGCTCACGGTGCGGCTGGTGGCGGCGCAGGCCGGCGTCGCGCCCGCCACCGCCTACACGTACTTCTCGTCCAAGTCGCACCTGCTGGCCGAGGTCTTCTGGCGCCGGCTCGCCGCGCTGCCGCGGCCCGCCGAGCAGGAGGGCACCCCCACCGCGCGCGTCTCCGAGGTGATGCGCGCCGTCGCGCTGCTGGTGGCCGACGAACCCGAGCTGGCCGCGGGCGTCACGGCGGCCCTGCTCGACGACGACCCCGAGGTGGCGCACCTGCGCGTGCGCATCGGCACCAGCATCCACGAGCGCCTGGCGCACGCACTGGGGCCCGGCACGCCGCCCGAGGTGCTCGAGGCCCTCGAGGTGATGTGGGACGGCGCGCTGCTCCGCGCGGGCATGGGCCACCAGACGTACGCACGGATCGCCGACCGCCTCGAAACCTACGCCCGCCTCATTCTGGAATAGCCCGCCACGCCGCGGTGGCGGGCCCGGCCCGGGAGGAACCGATGGATCAGCCCACGCAGCAGCGCGTCGACCTCGACCCGTACAGCTACGCGCTGCACGAGGATCCGTACCCCGTCTACCGCTGGCTGCGCGAGCACGAGCCCGTCCACCACTCGCCGCGCCTCGACTTCTGGGCGGTGTCGCGCAACGCCGACGTGCGCGCGGTGTTCCTCGACAAGCAGCGCTTCTCCAGCGCCCAGGGCGTCACGCTCGACCCGGCCGCCTACGGGCCGCACGCGCACCGCACCATGTCGTTCCTCGCGATGGACGACCCCAAGCACCTGCGGATGCGTTCGCTGGTGTCGCGGCGGTTCATGCCCCGCGCCATCGCGCCGATGCGCGCACGGATCACCGAGATCACCCACGAGCACCTCGACCCGGCGCTGCGCCGCGGCGAGTTCGACTTCATCGGCGACGTGGCCGGGCGCATCCCCATGGACGTCATCTCCGAGCTGATGGGCGTGCCACCGGCCGACCGCGCCGAGATCCGCCGGCTGGCCGACACGGTGGTGCACCGCGAGGCGGGCACCACCGACCTGCCGCCCGCCGCCGTCGAGGCCGCGATGGCGCTGCTGTCGTACTACGTCGACCTGCTCGCCGAACGCCGCGCGCACCCGGAGGACGACCTCACCTCCGAGCTCGCGCAGACCGACTTCGAGGGCGACCGCCTCAGCGACGCCGAAATCCTGGGCTTCCTGTTCCTCATGGTGGTCGCGGGCAACGAGACCACCACCAAGCTGCTCGGCAACGCCGCATACTGGGGGCACCGCAACCCCGCCGAGCTGGCCAAGCCCCTCGCCGACGCCTCGCAGGTGCCGGCCTGGGTGGAGGAGACGCTGCGCTACGACACCTCCACCCAGATGCTGCTGCGCACCACCACCGACGACGTGACCATGCACGGGGTCACCATCCCCGCCGGCCAGAAGGTGCTGGTGCTGGTGGGATCGGCCAACCGCGACGAGCGGGTGTTCGACGAGCCCGACGCCTACCGGATCGGGCGCGACAGCAGCGCCGGCCTGCTCAGCTTCGGCGTGGGCACGCACTACTGCCTGGGCGTGCACCTGGCCCGCCTCGAGGCCACCGTGGCGCTCACCGCGCTGCGCGACGCGGCGAACGGCTTCGCGATCGACGAGGCCGGCTGCGAGCGCGTGCACTCGTCCAACGTGCGCGGCTTCGCGGCGATGCCCATGCGCGTAACGCCGCGCTGAACGGCCCCTTCCCGAGCGGAAAGGCCCGGCCCGAGCAGAAAGGCTCTCGATGCCCCGTTTCACCCCGCACCCCTCCCACCGCCCCGCCCTGATCAGCGGCGCCTCGTCCGGCATCGGCGCCGCCACCGCGCAGGCGCTCGCCGCCCTCGGCCACCCGGTCGCCCTGGGCGCGCGGCGCGCCGACGAGTGCGAGCGCGTGGCGCAGAAGATCCGCGACGCCGGCGGCGAGGCGCATGCGGGGTTCCTCGACGTCACCGACGACGCCGCCGTGGACGCGTTCGCCACCGCGGCCGAGCGCGCGCTGGGCCCGGCCGAGATCCTGGTCTCGGGCGCCGGGAGCCTGCGGGTGGGCCGGGTGCACGAGACCGACCCGGCCGTCTTCGCCGCGCAGCTCGACGTGCACCTGGCGGGGGCGCAGCGGCTGGTGGCGAGGGTGGTGCCCGGAATGACGCAGCGGCGCCGGGGCGATGTGGTGCTCATCGGCTCGGACGTGGCGGGCGCCCCGCGGCCCCGGTCCGGGGCGTACACCGCCGCCAAGGCCGGGCTCGAGGCGCTGGGGAGGCAGATGCAGATGGAGCTCGAGGGCACCGGGGTGCGCGCCACCGTGGTGCGGCCCGGCCAGACGCTCACCGGCATGGGCATGGACCTGGCGCCCGGGGAGGTCGGCCCGCTGCTGGAGGACTGGCAGCGCTGGGGGCTCACCCGGCACCCGTACTTCCTGCGCGCCTCCGACATCGCCGACGCCGTCGTCGCGTGCGTGTCCACCCCGCGCGGGGCGCACGTCACGCTCATCGAGGTCCAGCCGGAGGCGCCGTTGACCGACGCCGAGCCGGAGCCTCCGCACAGCCGCTGAACCGCACCGCCCGCGCCCCGGCGCCCCGGGGCGCGGGCGGGCGGCGCGTCACCGCACGTCGGACGCGATGATCGTCTCCATGTTGCGCTCGGCGAGCGCGGTGATCGTGACGAACGGGTTGACGCCCACGTTGCCGGGCACCAGCGCGCCGTCCACGACGTACAGGCCCGGGTACTGGGGCAGGCGCCCGTAGTTGTCGGTGGCCTTGTTCAGCAGCACGCCGCCCAGCGGGTGGTACGTGAAGTGGTCGCCCCACGTCTTGTACACGCCGAACAGGTCGGTCCGGTAGATCGTGCCCTCCTTGCGGTTGATCTTGTCGAACACCTTCTTGGCCATGTCGATGCCCTTCTGGTTCTGCGACCGCGCCCACGAGAGGTCGACCGCGCCGGTGGCCGCGTTGTACTGGAAGCGGGCGCGCTCGGGGTTCTTCGTGATGGCCAGGTAGAGGCTGACGAAGGTCTCGAGGCCGGCCGGCAGCGGCGCCATCTCCGCGAAGACCGGCGCCGCCGGGTCGTCCCAGTTGTCGATGCCCATCACCGGCACCGTGGACTGCTTCGCGCCGGTGGAGTCCCAGACGTGGTTGGCGCGGGCCACCATGATGTTGCCGTTGTTGCCCCAGCCCTCGCCGACCTGCGCCGACAGCTTCGGCAGGTGCCCCTGCGCCTTCATCGCCACCAGGAGCTTGCTGGTGCCCACGCTGCCGGCGGCGAAGAACACCCGCTCGGCGGTGACGGTGGTGGTGGCGACCACGCCGCCCTGCTCGTCGATCCGCTCCATCGTCACGGCGTAGCCGCCGCCGGGGGCCGGCGCGACCGTGGTGACGCGGTGCAGGGGCGTCACCGTCAGCAGGCCGGTGGCCGCGGCCCGCGCCAGGTAGGTCTTGTCGAGCGAGCGCTTGCCGGCGTTGTTGCCGTAGATCAGCTCCTCGCCCAGCGCCGAGGCGGGCACGGAGCCCTCGGCCTCCTTCTTCATGTAGTCGAAGTCGTAGACGTTGGGCACGAACTCGGTGGCGAACCCCGAGCGCTGCGCCGTCTTGCGGGCGGTGCGCGTGAACTTGTACCACTCGGTCGACTCGAACCAGTCCTTGTCGATGGTGTTCACGCCCAGCGTGGCGTTGGCGCGCGGGAAGTACGTCCCGTACATCTCGTCCGCGTCGACCGACGGCAGGATCTGCTCGAAATAGCCGCGCTTGGGGGTCACCGCCATGCCCCCGTTGACCAGGGACCCGCCGCCCACGCCGCGGCCCTGGTAGACCTTGATGCCCGAGAAGCGCTCGGCATCGAGGACGCCGGCGTACCGGTCGATGTCCTTGTCGATGCCGAAGCCCATGAAGTTGCTGACGGGCTGATCGGTCTTGTCGGCCAGCCACATGGCGCGCTTGTCGGGGTCGAGCAGCCCGCAGAAGATCTTGCCGTCGGGGCCGGGGGTGTCCCAGCTCCGGCCCATCTCGACGATCCTCGTCGGCACGCCGGCCTGCGTGAGGCGCAGCGCGGCCACGGCGCCGCCGTAGCCGCTGCCGATGACGAGGGCGGGGATGCGGCCGCCGCCTGCCCCGCCCCCCGGGGCCGCGAAGGCCGTGGCGGGCATCGACGACAGCGCGACGGCCGCCCCCGCCGCCAGCCCCGCCCCCGCGAGGAAGCGGCGGCGCGAGACGGCCGCGGCCCCTCGGATCGCATCGGCTCTGTGTGCCCGGCTATCAGCCATGGAACTCCCTTTGTCGGCTGTCTGATCAGTTGTCCACTTCACAGGGACTGCCAGGGTTTATACCGTCGGCCGCGGGCGCCGCGGGACGTTATGGGGCAATCGTGCACACGCGGCACAACGGCCGCCGCGCACGGCCGTCCGGGGAGCCTCCCCGGCGCTGGAAACCCGGGCCGCCCTCCCCGTGTCCACCCCCGAGGCCGGATAGTTACCGAATCGTGACCGGAAACGGCCCAAAATACGTCATTTGGCGGATTCATTTCCCGGCCGGAGCGGCCTAGCGTCGAGTCCGCATCATCTCTACGCCCGATCCGGAGCACGCCATGACCGCTCTGCCCACCGCCGGCCCGGCCGCCTCGCCCACCGCCGGCACCACCGTCTTCGTCGCCGACTATTCCGGCGACGCCATCGTCGCGCACACCGACTCCGCGGCGCCGTCGCGCCTGCCCGTCGGCGATGCGCCCATGGCCGTCGCCGCCGACGGCGACGCCGTGTACTACACCACCTGGGGGTCGCCGCTCGGCAACGGCGCCGTGCACCGCATGCCCCGCGGCGGCGGCCCGGCCGCCGCGCTCGAGACGGGCCTGCGCTGCCCCGTCGGCATCGCCGTGGGGGATCGGGCCGTGTACGCCATCACCTACTACGGCATGCTGCACGTGTACCCGCACGACGGCGCGCCGTACACCCTCGACCTCAGCGCCGAGTTCGACAGCCCCAACGGCATCGCCGTGCACGGCGGCACGCTCTACGCGGCCGACTGGATGGCCGGCGCCATCCGCACCGTCGACCTGGCAACCGTCGACGGCCCCGACGCACGCCCGTCGGTGCGCACCCTGGTGCGGCCGTCCGACGGCCTCACCCGCCCCGGCCACCTCGCCATCGGCGACGGCGCGCTCTATGTGACGCAGACGGGCAGCGCGCGCGGCGCCGACGGCAGCGTCGAGCGGATCGACCTGCGCGCCGCCTCCCCGCGTCCGCGCCGGCTCGTCGGCGGGCTGGCCTTCCCCACCGGCATCGCCCTCGACGGCGGCACGCTGTACGTCTCGGAGGTCGATGCGCACGCGGTGGCGGCCGTCGCGCTGGACATGCCCGTCCCGGTGCCCGCCATCACCGCGCTCGACACCCCCTGGGGGCTCGCCGTCTAGGCCCGATCGGCCACGGGGTGTGGCCGGACAGGTGTCCTGCCGCTACGATCGCGTGTTGTAGAACACGTTCTAGATCGCACGCGCAGTCCACCGCGCCGGATCCCGAGGAGCCCCATGAGCAACCCCAGCACCGCCCCCGTCGCCGCCGCCGACGTGACCGACTACTCCGACGAGGTCGACGTGCTCGTCATCGGCTTCGGCATCGCGGGCGGCTCGGCGGCCGTGGGCGCGGCGGAGAAGGGCGCGAAGGTGCTGGTGCTCGAGCGGGCGGCCGAGGCCGGCGGCACCACCGCCATGGCGGGCGGCCACTTCTATCTGGGCGGCGGCACCGCGGTGCAGAAGGAGACGGGCCACGAGGACTCGCCCGAGGAGATGGCCAAGTACCTCACGGCGGTCTCGCGCGAGCCCGACGAGGCCAAGATCCGCGCGTACTGCGACGGCAGCGTGGCCCACTTCGACTGGATCGAGTCGCTGGGTCTGAAGTTCGAGCGCAGCTACTACCCGGAGAAGGCCGTCATCCAGCCCGGCACGCAGGGGCTGATGTACACGGGCAACGAGAAGGTGTGGCCGTACAAGGAGCAGGCCGTCCCCGCGCCGCGCGGCCACAAGGTGCCCAAGCCCGGCGACACCGGCGGCGCGAAGATGGCCATCGACGTGCTGCTGCGCCGGGCCGAGGAGCTGGGCGTCGAGATCCGTTACGAGACGGGCGCGACCGCGCTGGTCACCGACGGCGCCCGCGTGGTGGGCGCCGCCTGGAAGCGGTTCGCCGAGACGGGCGCCGTCAAGGCGAAGTCGGTGGTGATCGCCGCCGGCGGGTTCGTGATGAACGAGCAGATGGTGGCCGAGCACGTGCCGCAGCTGGCCAAGAAGCCCTACACGCTGGGCAGCACCTACGACGACGGCCTGGGCATCAAGCTGGGCGAGTCGGCGGGCGGCGCCACCGAGCACATGGACCAGGCCTTCATCACCGCGCCCGTGTATCCGCCGTCGATCCTGCTCACCGGGGTGATCGTCAACGCGCGCGGCGAGCGATTCGTCGCCGAGGACTCGTACCACTCGCGCACCTCCGGGTACGTGATGGACCAGCCGGGCCAGAAGGCGTACCTGATCGTCGACGAGGCGCACATGGAGCGGCCCGAGTTCCCGCTGTGCCCGTTCATCG
>CAZDSL010000085.1:0-9735 GCA_964507655.1 uncultured Mycobacteriaceae bacterium
CCGCGCACCGCCAGTCGATGGGCATCGCCGCCGCCTGGGCCGAGTGCGCCGAGATCACGCCCGAGGACAACTACCTCATCATCAACCCGTTCTTCCACACCTTCGGCTACAAGGCGGGCATCCTTGTGTGCGTGCTGCACGGCGCGACCATGGTGCCCATGGCCGTGTTCGACGTGCCGTCGGTGATGGCCACGGTGGCCCGCGAGCGCATCTCGGTGATGCCCGGGGCGCCCACCATCTACCAGTCGATCCTCGACCACCCCGACCGCAGCGCGTACGACATGTCCTCGCTGCGGCTCGCCGTGACGGGCGCCGCCCCGGTGCCGGTGGTGCTCGTCGAGCGCATGCAGCGCGACCTCTTCGACGCCGTCATCACCGCCTACGGGCAGTCGGAGGCCGTGGTGATCACCATGTGCCGCACCGACGACGACCCCGTCACCGTCTCCACCTCCTCGGGCCGGGCGATCCCGGGCATGGAGGTGCGCCTGGGCGAGAAGGACGAGATCCTGGTGCGCGGCGAGAACGTCATGCTGGGCTACCTGGACGACCCGGAGGCCACGGCCAAGACCATCGACGCCGACGGCTGGCTGCACACCGGCGACGTCGGCACCATCGACGAGCGCGGCTACGTCGACATCACCGACCGGCTCAAGGACATGTTCATCTCGGGCGGGTTCAACGTCTACCCCGCCGAGGTGGAGAACGAGCTGGCGCGCCTCGACGCGGTCGCCGAGTCGGCCGTGATCGGCGTGCCCGACCACCGCATGGGCGAGGTGGGCCGCGCGTTCATCGTCGTCAAGGCGGGGCACTCGCTCACCGAGCAGGAGGTCCTCGACCACTGCCGCACCCACCTGGCGAACTTCAAGAACCCCCGCTCGGTGCGGTTCGTCGACGCCCTGCCGCGCAACGCGTCCGGCAAGGTGCTCAAGAACGACCTCCGGGCGCTCGACTGACCCACGGCAGACCACATCAAGGAAGCGAGCCAACAGTGGATCTCGAATTCGATGCCGACACCGTCGCGTTCCGCGACGAGGTCCGCACGTTCCTGCGGGAGCATGTGCCCGCGCAGCCCCTGCCGTCCCTCGACACCGCGGAGGGCTTCGAGGCGCACCGCGAGTGGGAGCGCACCCTCGCCGACGCGCGCCTGTCGGTGGTCTCCTGGCCCGTCGAGTACGGCGGCCGCGACGCCACCCTGCAGCAGTGGGTGATCTTCGAGGAGGAGTACTACCGCGCCGGCGCGCCCGGCCGCGTGAGCCAGAACGGCATCTTCCTGCTGGCGCCGACGCTGTTCGAGCACGCCACGAAGGCGCAGCTCGACCGCATCATGCCGCGCATGGCCCGCGCCGACGACATCTGGGCGCAGGCGTGGTCCGAGCCGGAGGCCGGCAGCGACCTCGCCTCGCTGCGGTCCACCGCCACCCGCACCGAGGGCGGCTGGCTGCTCAACGGCCAGAAGACGTGGAGCTCGCGCGCCAGCTTCGCCGACTGGGGATTCGGCCTGTTCCGCAGCAACCCCGAGGCCGAGCGCCACCGCGGCATCACCTACTTCATGTTCGACCTGCGCTCCGAGGGCGTCACCGTGCGCCCCATCGCGCAGCTCGACGGCGAGCCCGGATTCGCCGAGCTGTTCCTCGAGAACGTCTTCGTGCCCGACGATCCTGCCGACCCGGCCGGCTCCGGCGTGATCGGCGAGGTCGACAACGGCTGGCGGGTGGCCATGAGCACCGCCAGCAACGAGCGCGGCCTGTCGCTGCGCGCCCCCGGCCGGTTCCTGGCCACCACCGACCGCCTTCTCGACACCTACCGCGCGCAGATCGCGGCCGGCGCCGTCGCCGGCTCCGACACGGCGCTGCGCGACCGCGTGGTCGACGCGTGGGTGGGCGCCCGCGCCTACGAGCTGAGCACCTGGGCCACGGTGACCCGCCTCGAATCGGGCGGGCAGCTGGGCGCGGAGTCCTCCATCAACAAGGTCTTCTGGTCCGACTGGGACGTCGCCACCCACGAGACCGCGCTGGATCTGCTCGGCGCCGAGGCGGAGGTGATGGGCCCCTGGCAGGACGGCTACCTGTTCTCGCTGTCGGGCCCCATCTACGCCGGCACCAACGAGATCCAGAAGAACGTCATCGCCGAGCGTCTCCTCGGCCTACCGAAGGCGGATCGATGAGATTCACACTGGAAGAGATCCACGACGACTTCGCCGCCAGCGTCGGCGCGCTGCTGGCCAAGTCCGACCTGCCGACGGTGATCCGCGCCTGGTCCGACGACGACACCGCGTCCGGCCTGGCCCTGTGGCAGCGGATCGCCGAGACCGGCGTCAACGGCCTGATCATCGACGAGGACCACGGCGGCATGGGCGCCGACGCGCTGTTCCTCATCGTCGCCGCCCAGCAGCTGGGGTACCACGGCGTGCCCGGCCCGGTGGCCGAGACGCTGGCCGTGGCGCCCGCCCTGCTCGCCGCGGTGGCCCCCGACCGCCTCGGGTCGCTCGCCGAGGGCGCGCTGGCCACCGTCGCCGCGCCGCCGCAGACCCCGTACGCCGTGGACGCCTCCGTGGCCTCCACCGTGCTGCGCGTGGATGCCGCGGCCGACGGCGGCGCCGCCGTCGCCCTCGGGGAGCCGGGCGAGCGCGTGCAGTCGGTCGACCGCGCGCGGCACCTCCACCCCGTCACCGCCGGCGAGGCCCTGGGCGGTGTCGACGCCGCCACCCTCGCCGCCGCGCAGGACCTGGGCGCGCTGGCCACCGCCGCGCAGCTGCAGGGCCTGGCCCGCGCCATGCTCGACACCACCGTCGACTACGCCAAGCAGCGCAAGCAGTTCGGCCGCGCCATCGGCAGCCAGCAGGCCGTCAAGCACAAGGTCGCCGAGGTGGCCGTGGCCGTCGAGATGGCCCAGCCGCTGCTGCACGCGGCCGCCATGGCGGTGCGCGACGGCGCCGCCACCGCGCGCCGCGACGTGAGCGCCGCGAAGCTCGCCTGCGGCGAGGCCGCGTACCGCTCGTCACGGGTGGCGCTGCAGGTGCACGGCGCCATCGGCTACACCCAGGAGCACGACCTGTCGCTCCTGCTCACCAAGACCCGCGCGCTGGTCACGGCCTGGGGCACCCCCGCCGACCACCGCGGCCGCATCATGGAGGCGCTCTGACCATGGCCGCGAACTCCGCGATCAGCCTCTCGGAGGCCGGTCCGTTCACCGACGAGCAGCGCGAGCTGGCGCGCACGGTGCGCGACGTCGTCGCCAAGCGCGCCGACAGCGCCGCGGTGCGGGCGGCCGCCGAGTCGCCCGCCGGGTACGACGAGTCCCTGTGGACGCTGCTGTGCGAGCAGGTCGGCGTCGCCGCCCTGGCCGTGCCCGAGGAGTACGACGGCATCGGCGCCGGCTACCTCGAGTCGCACCTCGTGCTCGAGGAGCTCGCCCGCGGGCTCGTCCCCTCGCCCATGCTCGGGTCGGCCGTGATCGCCGTCCAGGCGCTGCTGGCCACCGGCAACGAGGACGCGTGCGCGCGCCTGCTGCCGGGTCTCGCCGCCGGCGAGACCACCGCGGCCGTGTGCTGGTCCGGCTACGAGGGCCACTGGGGCACCGACGACCTCGAGGTGGGCGCCGAGGGCCTCGACAGCGACTGGACCCTCACCGGCGACACGTACTACGTGCTCGGCGGCGACCGCGCCGACGTGCTGCTGGTGGCCGCCAGCACCCCGGACGGCCCCGCGCTGTTCGAGGCCGACCCGGCGGCGGCCGGCATCTCGCGCACCGCCACCCCGGCGATGGACCCCACCCGGCCGCTCTCGCGCGTGACGTTCGACGCGGCTCCCGCCGCCCTGCTCGCCACCGGCGCCGAGGTGCTGCAGCGGGTGCTCTCGGTGGCGCAGACGGCCCTGGCCGGCGAGGCCGTGGGCGCGGCCGCGCGGATCCTCGAGCTCACGGTGGAGTACACCGGCCAGCGCAAGCAGTTCGGCCGGCCCATCGGCGGCTTCCAGGCGCTCAAGCACCGCATGGCCGACATGTACGTGCTGGTGGAGACGGCCCGGTCCATCGCCTACCAGGCGGCCGAGTCGCTCGCGCCCGTCGACGCGGCCACCGCCAAGGCGTACTGCGCCGAGGCGTTCCAGACCGTCGCGGGCGAGGCCATCCAGCTGCACGGCGGCATCGCCATCACCTGGGAGCACGACGCGCACCTGTACTTCAAGCGGGCGCACGGCTGCGCGCAGCTGTTCGGCCAGCCGCGCGAGCACCTGCACGAGCTCGAGGCCGCGGCGGGGCTCAGCCGCTGACGCGAGGCGCATCGACGCGCGCGGGCCGGTGCGGGGAGCGTTCCCCGCGCCGGCCCGCCGTCGTCGTGCCTGCTGCGCCTACACCCCGGCGCGCTCGAGGATCACCCGCGCCAGCTCGGCGGGCGCCTCCTGGGGCACCCAGTGCCCCACCCCCTCGAACACCGTGAAGCGGTAGTCGCCGGTGACGTATTCGGCGGAGAGCTCGGCCCCGCGGCGCACCACGGCCGCGTCGCGGTCGCTCCACACGTAGGCGGTGGGCACGCGCACCGGGCGGTTCATCACCCGCGGGCTGGTGAGCGGCATCGCCCGGTACCAGGCCAGGGCGCCGGGCAGCGCGCCCGCGTCGATGATCTCGGAGTGCACGCGCGCCACCATCGCGTCGGTCATCCCGGCGCGCCGCAGCATGCGGTCGAACAGCCGCCGGCGGCGCCGGGCCAGGCGCTCGGCCAGCCGCGGCACCAGGAACAGCGCGATGTAGTACGAGTGCAGGGCCTGCGCGCTCGAGAGCATCGAGCGCACGAACGCGCCGGGGTGCGGCACCGACACCGCGGTGAGGGTGCGGACCAGGTCGGGCCGGGCGGCGGCGAGCGCCCACGCCACCGCCGCGCCCCAGTCGTGCCCCACCAGGTGCACGGGGCCGGTGCCGACGCGCTCGATGAGCGCCACCACGTCGCCCATGAGCAGATCGAGCCGGTAGGCGCGCCGGCCGTGCGGCCGGGCGCCCGGGGAGTATCCGCGCTGGTCGAGCGCCAGCGTGCGGCAGCCCGCCGCGGTGAGCAGCGGGGTCACCGCCGACCAGCAGGAGGAGGTCTGCGGGAATCCGTGCAGCAGCACGACGGTGCGCTGCTGCCGCCCCGGGGGCAGCGGGCCGGAATCGGCCACGTCGAACGTCATCCCCGCGTGCACGAAGCCGTCCACGCGCCGGCCTGCCGCCATCCCTGCTCCCCTCTCGCGGCACGCGACGTCGGCGCCGCGACCGCTATTGTCCCCCGCCGCGCCGCGCCGCGCGCGGCTTCCCCGCCACCGCCCGCCGCGCGAAGTCCACCGAGAACCGCACGATGGCCCGCGCCTCGGGCAGCCGGGGGCCGATCGCGGGGAAGGCGTGCACCTGCCCCACCCACAGGTGGGTCTCGACGGGCCGGCCGGCCTCGTGCAGGCGTCGCGTCATCTCCTCCACCCCGGGGCGCAGCAGCTCGTACTCGGCCGCCGAGAGGAACACGGGCGGCAGCAGCGCCGGGTCGGCGTCCACCGGCGATTCCGCGCCCTCGATGGCCTCGGGGCCGTCCAGCCACCGCTCGCGCAGCCGCTGCAGCGGCCGCAGCGGCAGGTAGGCGTCGCGGCGGAAGTAGCCTGGATCGTCACGGCCCAGGTCCAGGTCGAGCAGCGGCGAGTAGCCCAGCACCGCGGCCGGGCGCTGCAGGCCGCGCAGCCCGGCGATCTCGGCGGTCTTCATCGCCAGGTACCCGCCGGCCGAGTCGCCCGCCACGACGATCCGGGACGGGTCGTCGGCCCGCTCGAGCAGCGCCGTGTAGGCCGAGACGGCGTCGGCCACCGACGCGCAGACGGCGCCCGCGGGCAGCTGCCGGTACTCCACCGAGTACACCGGCACCCCCGCCTCCGCGGCGAGCATGGCGCACACCCCGCGGTGCGTGGGCGGGCCCCCGAACAGGAACGCGCCGCCGTGCAGGTACAGCACCGCGCCGCCCGCGAGGCCGTCGGTGGCGGCGCGGGGCGGGGCGGTGCGCTCGCAGCGGACCCCGCCCAGCACGTCGGCGGCGATGTCCACGCGGGCGGGCAGCGGGATCCGTTCTCCGGCCCAGCGGTTGGCCCGCTCGAGCGTGCCGATGCCGCGCGTGGTGATCGGCCAGTACGTCATCACCGGCTTCACCACCGCACGCGCGAGACGGCGGATCCGCCGGGCCGTCCGGCTCTGCGTCCAGTGCCAGATGATCGGCGGATCAGCCGTCTCGTGTGCGGCCGAAGCCCCGCCGCCCGTGCCGCTGCCGCGCGCCTCCGCTGTGGTCATGCCCCTACGCTAAGGGCTCCCGGCGGTTGCCTGTGACGCGGGGTACGCCCGTCACAGCCAGGTGTCGTTGCTGCCCGCGGTGAACAGGAACTCCTCCAGGTCGGCGCGCCAGGGGGCCGGCACCGACTTGTCGGGCTCGATGCCGGTGTACTGGCCGCGGTAGAACAGCAGCGGCTTGTCGGGCGCGCCGGTGCCGAACGCCTGCACCCGGCCGAACACCACGTAGTGGTCGCCGCCCTCCACCACGTTCTCCACGGTGCAGTCGATCCACGCCAGCTCGTCGTCGAGGATCGGCATGCCCCCCGGCGAGCGGTGCCACCGCACCGAGCCGAACTTGTCGGGGTTGCGCGAGCCGAACACCGCGCACGCCTCCTGCTGCTCCTCGGCGAGGATGGTCACGCCGAAGCGCCCCGTCTGCTCGATCGCCTTCCACGACCCGGAGGTCTTCATGGGGCAGAACAGCACCAGCGGGGGATCGAGGGACAACGAGCTGAACGACTGGCAGGCGAAGCCCACCGGAGTCTCGTCGACCATCGTCGAGATGACGGTGATGCCCGTCGCGAAGTTGCCGATGAGGTTGCGCAGCGCGCGGCCGTCGATTTCCGCTGGTGCGTCCGTCATGATTACTTGCGTCCAATCGTGAAGTCGTGCCCCCACAGGCTGACCGCGGTGCTCTCGCGCGCGATCCAGTCGTCATCATCCACCTGCAGCCCCTCGCAGCCGAACTCGAGGTCGAATCCGCCCGGGGTCTTCATGTAGAACGACAGCATCTGGTCGTTGACGTGCCGGCCGAGCGAGGCGGCCATCGGCACCTTGCGGCGGTAGGCGCGGTCCAGGCACAGTCCGACGTCGTCGCTGTTCTCCACCTCCAGCATCAGGTGCACGATGCCGGTGGGGTAGAGCCCCTTGATGGGCGCGAACGCCAGGCTGTGGTGCCGCGGGTTGACACCGAGGAAACGCAGCCAGACATGGTCGTGGTCCTCGGGCAGGCCGGCCACCTGCGGCGGCAGGCGGAACGAGTCGCGCAGGTTGAAGCCCAGCACGTCGCGGTAGAACTTCAGGTCGGCCGCATCGTCGTCGGTGGCGAGCACCACGTGGCCCAGGCCCTGGTCGCCGGTGACGAAGGTGTGGCCGTACGGGCTCACCACGCGGCGGTGCTGCAGCGCCACCTGGCAGAAGATCTCCAGCTGGTAGCCGGTGGCGTCGTGGGTCTTGATCATCGCGACCACGCGGCGCTCGGCGAGCTCCTCGGGGGTCGCCTCCTCGTAGTCCCAGCCGGCGGCGGCGAGGCGGTCGCGGATCTCCTGCAGCCCGGCCTCGTTGGCGCACTCCCAGCCCACGGCCTTGATGTGCTCGCGCTCGCCCGGCACGATCACCAGCCGCGCGGGGTGGTCGTCCATCCGCAGGTAGAGGTTTTCGGGGTCGGCGCCCTTGCCCTCGATCATCCCGAGCACCTTGAGGCCGTACTCGCGCCAGGCCTCGATGTCGGTGGTCTCGATACGCAGGTAGCCCAGCGCACGAATGCTCATCGTGTGTCTCCTCGGTTCTCGGAAGTGCTGTTCCGGAAGGTTCTCGGCGAGCCCGGCGGGCTCAGACCATGGTGTCGTTGACGGGCAGGCCGAACTCGGCGCCGCCGTACATCACGTAGGCCCGCTCGGCGTCGTTGGCGGCGTGCACGCGCCCCGCGTGGGCGTCGCGCCACAGGCGCTGGATCACGGTGCCGGACTGCAGCGCGGTGGCGCCCGACGACTCGAAGAGGCGGTCGATGGACGCGATGGCGCGCGCCGTGGCGCGCACCTGGTCGCGGCGGGCGGCCAGGCGCATGGCCATCGGTACCTGCTCGCCTCCGAGCACGCAGGCGTACTCCTCGGCCACGTTGCCGGACAGCTGGCGCCACGCGGCGTCGATGTCGCTGGCGGCCTCGGCCACGCGCACCTTGGCGAACGGATCGTCCTTGGCCTTCTCCCCGGCGTACGCCGCGCGCACCCGCGTGCCCTGGTGCTCGACGTGCGCGTCGTACACGCCGTACGCCATGCCCACGATGGGCGTGGAGATCACCGTGGGGTGGATGGTGCCCCACGGCATGCGGTACAGCGGCGCGGTGTTCACCTCGAGGCCCGGCGCCGTGTAGTCGGTCATCTTCTTGAAGCTGAGCGCGCGGTGCGCGGGCACGAAGGCGTCCTCGACGACGATGGTGTTCGAGCCCGTGCCCTTGAGGCCCACCACGTGCCACACGTCGTCGATGCGGTAGTCGGAGCGCGGGATCAGGTAGCTCACGAAGTCGACGGCGCGGCCGTCCTTGATCACCGGGCCGCCCACCACCACCCAGTCGGCGTGCGCGCTGCCCGAGGACCACGCCCACGCGCCGTTGACCTTGTAGCCGCCGTCGACCACCTCGCCCGAGCCCATCGGCGCGTACGACGAGGAGATGCGCACGTGGCCGTCCTCGCCCCACACGTCCTGCTGCGCCTGCTGCGGGAACAGCGCCAGGTGCCAGTTGTGCACGCCGACGATGCCCGCGGCCCACCCGGTGGAGCCGCACGCGCCGGCCAGGTCGCGCACCGCGGTGTAGTACGTCAGCGGGTCGGCCTCGATGCCGCCCCACTGCGCCGGCTGCAGCAGCCGGAAGAACCCGGCCTCCTGCAGCTCGTCGAGGGTGGCCTGCGGCAGCACGCGCAGGTGCTCGGCCTCGTCGGCGCGCCCGCGGATGCCCGGGAGCAGCGCGCGCACGCGCTCGAGCACCTCGAGCGCGGCCGGCTCCTGCCAGGACTCCGTCCGTTCCCGCCGGATGCGCTCGTCGATTCCGCTCACCGTAGGACTCCCGTCTGTCACCGGTTCTGCACCCGGCAGCCGGCTTCCGCTGCTGTCCGGGCCAAGACTAGAACACGTTCTCATAAGTGTCGAGATCGCTCCGGGGCACACCGTCTCACACCGCCCGCGCGCCGCAGCTCGGCGTCACTGATGGGTGGGACGTTGCCGAGGGGGCCGCCACTTTTGTAACCTGTTCTAACAAGACCGGCCGGGCGCGCCCCGGCGACGGTCCCGACCAGGCGCGACGCTCCGGCCCACCCCGGAGTCCGCACGCCGAACGGATACCTACTCAGGGGAAGTGAAAGCGATGGGGACCACAGAAACCGCGGACCAGGTCAGGCACATCGACGTCGGGGAGACGCCCGACCGCTTCGCGCGCGGCTGGCACTGCCTGGGCCTGGCCGAGGACTTCCGCGACGGCAAGCCCCACGCCGTGCACGCCTTCGGCGGCAAGCTCGTGGTCTGGCAGGACGGCAAGGGCGGACTCAACGTCCTCGACTCCTACTGCCGGCACATGGGAGGCGACCTGTCGCAGGGCACCGTCAAGGGCGACGAGATCGCCTGCCCGTTCCACGACTGGCGCTGGGGCGGCGACGGCAAGTGCAAGGAGATCCCCTACGCCAAGCGCGT
>CAZDSL010000086.1:0-5769 GCA_964507655.1 uncultured Mycobacteriaceae bacterium
CCCCCGGCCCCTCCCGCCCACCGGCCACTCCGCCGCCCACCCCGTGCGCGAACGCCGGTGAACATGTTCTAATCCGGGGAGTGGATGTACACGCCGGGCGCTGGCAGTCCGGCCGGTGGTGAGCGGAGCGGATGCGAATGTACAAGTGGTCCGAGGAAGACCTGATGGTGCGCGACGCGGTGCGCGGCTTCATCGACAAGGAGATCAAGCCGGTGTCCGCGCAGCTCGAGAGCGGTGAGCTGCCGCCGTTCGACGTGCTCCGCAAGCTGTATGCGACGTTCGGCATGGCCGACATGGCCCGAGAGTCGCTCGAGCGCGCGCTGGCCAAGGAGGCCGGTGAGCCGGTGCCCGAGTCCGACGGCGACGAGAAGTCGTCCGGCTACGGCGGCTTCAGCAGCATGTCGGTGATCCTCAACAGCGAGATCGCCAAGGTCAGCCTGGGTCTGGTGGCGTCGATGGGCGTGTCTGTGGGCCTCACCGTGGGCACCATCCGCAGCCGCGGGACCCTGGCGCAGAAGAAGCGCTGGCTGCCCGAGCTCGTCACCTTCGAGAAGGTCGGCGCCTGGGCGATCACCGAGCCCGATTCCGGATCGGACGCCTTCGGCGGCATGAAGTCGACGGTGCGCCGCGACGGCGACGACTACATCCTCAACGGCCAGAAGACCTTCATCACCAACGGCCCCTACGCCGACACCGTCGTCGTGTTCGCCAAGCTCGACGAGGGCGACAAGTCCGTGGATCCGCGCGACCGCAAGGTGCTCACCTTCGTGCTCGACTCGGGGATGGAAGGGTTCACCCAGTCGAAGCCGATGAAGAAGATGGGCATGAACTCCTCGCCCACCGGCGAGCTGTTCTTCGACAACGTGCGCCTGACCCCCGACCGCCTGCTGGGCGAGAGCGAGGAGACGGCCAAGAAATCGGGCAAGGAGTCGGCGAAGGACAGCTTCGTCGCCGAGCGCGTGGGCATCGCGTCGCTGGGCCTCGGCATCATCGAGGAGTGCCACGCCCTGTGCATCGACTACGCCAAGAACCGCAAGCTGTGGGGCAACCCCATCGGCAGCTTCCAGCTCATCCAGCTCAAGCTGGCCGAGATGGAGATCGCCCGCATCAACGTGCAGAACATGGTCTTCAGCGCCATCGAGCGCATGCGTGACGGCCACAAAATCACGCTCGCCGAGGCGTCCGCGATGAAGCTGTACTCGTCGCGCGCGGCCACCGAGGTGGCGATGGAGGCGGTGCAGCTCTTCGGCGGCAACGGCTACATGAACGAGTACAAGGTGGAGCAGCTGGCGCGTGACGCCAAGTCGCTGATGATCTACGCGGGCAGCAACGAGATCCAGGTGACGCACATCGCCAAGGGCCTCCTGGCCTGATCGCGGCCCGCGTCCGGCACCTTCCCGCCGGCCCCCGACGGCACCGCCGGGGGCCGGCCAGGGGCGCTATTGAGGCGGACGTGCGACCTGTTTAATGCTGACTTCTCCCGCCCCGTGCCGTAATCTGACAGTTATGAGCGAGCGTCTCTCCGAGCGTCGATACCGCGGACTCCCGCCCGAGGTCCGGCAGGCCGACCGTCGCCGCCGCTTCCGTGAGGCAGGGCTCGACGTGTTCGCCGAGACGGGGTACATGAGCAGTTCGGTGCCGGAGATCTGCCGCGTCGCCGGCCTGTCCACCCGCCAGTTCTACGAGGAGTTCTCCTCCCGCGAGGGCCTGCTGCTCGACCTCTACGAGCGCATCCATTCCGAGGCGCGCAGCCTCGTCTCGCAGGCCATCCGCCAGCAGGAGCGCGGCACCGTGCGCGACTTCGTCACCGCCGGCGTCAGCGCCTACATCCACGCCCTGGGCGACGATCCGCGCCGCGCCCGGGTGGCGCTCACCGAGGCCGTCGGCGTCAACCAGAATGTGGACCGCGAGCGCGAACGCCAGCGCGCCGAGTGGATGGTGCTCATGGAGAACACCGCCCGCGACTTCCTTCCCGCCGGCCACACCCCGCTGGGCGGCTACCACACGGCGATGGTCGCCTACGTGGGCGCGGTGAACGCCGTGGTCACCGACTGGTCGCGGGGCGAGCCGCGCGCTCCGCTCAGCGAGGTGGCCGAGGTGCTGGTGCCGCTGCTCATGTCGGTGCTGGGGCTCGCCGACGACTCGCCCGCCCCCGACGAGGCGGCCCCCCGCGCCTGACCGGCGACAGGCCGGCCCCGACCGCCCCTGGCCCGACCGCCCCCGGCCACCAACCCGCCGCCGCCCGTCCGCCGCCCCCGTGGCGCCGGGCGCGCGGTGGTGAGACGATGAGGCGGCCGCGGCCCCTGTGGCCCGGCGCACGGCCCGCATCGGGCCCGTCGTATCGGCTCGTCACGGAGGTCCGCGCCAGTGTCTCAGCAGGTTCAGGGTGTCATCGCACGCGCCGAGGGTGCGCCGGTGGAGCTGGTGCTCGTTACCATCCCCGATCCCGGCCCGCGCGACGTGATCGTGCGGGTGCAGGCGTGCGGGGTGTGCCACACCGATCTCGCCTACCGCGACGGCGGCATCAACGACGAGTACCCCTTCCTCCTCGGCCACGAGGCGGCCGGCATCGTCGAGCAGGTCGGCGACGAGGTGGGGCACGTGGCGGTGGGCGACTTCGTCGTCCTCAACTGGCGCGCGGTGTGCGGCGAGTGCCGTGCCTGCAAGCGCGGCCGCCCCTGGTACTGCTTCGACACCTTCAACGCCTCGCGGAAGATGACGCTCGAGGACGGCACCGAGCTCACGCCCGCGCTGGGCATCGGCGCGTTCGCCGACAAGACGCTGGTGCACGAGCTGCAGTGCACCAAGGTCGACCCGCAGGCCGATCCGGCCGTGGCGGGGCTGCTGGGCTGCGGCGTCATGGCCGGTCTCGGCGCGGCGGTGAACACGGGCGGGGTGTCGCTGGGCGACTCGGTGGCCGTCATCGGCTGCGGCGGCGTGGGCGACGCGGCGGTGATGGGTGCGCGGCTGGCCGGCGCGTCGACGATCATCGCCGTCGACAAGGACCCCCGCAAGCTCGAGTGGGCCCGCGACCTGGGCGCCACCCACACCGTCGACGCCTCGAGCGCCGACGTGGTCGCCGCGGTGCAGGAGCTCACCGGGGGCTTCGGCGCCGACGTGGTGGTCGACGCGGTGGGCCGCCCCGAGACCTACGAGCAGGCGTTCTACGCCCGCGACCTGGCCGGCACGGTGGTGCTCGTCGGCGTCCCCACGCCCGAGATGCGCCTCGAGATGCCGCTGGTCGACTTCTTCTCGCACGGCGGCGCGCTCAAGTCGGCCTGGTACGGCGACTGCCTGCCCGAGCGCGACTTCCCCCGCTACGTCGACCTCCACCTGCAGGGCCGGCTGCCGCTGGACAAGTTCGTCACCGAGCGCATCGGGATCGGCGAGGTGGAGCGGGCCTTCACCGCGATGCACGAGGGCACGGTGCTGCGGTCGGTGGTGATCCTGTGAGCGCCCTGCGGATCGACCGCGTGGTCACCTCCGGGCAGTTCTGCCTGGACGGCGGCTGCTGGGACGTCGACAACAACATCTGGCTGGTCGGCGACGGCGCCGAGGTGCTCATCATCGACGCCGCGCACGACGCCGCCCCCATCGCCGACGCGGTGGCGGGCCGCAGGGTGGTGGGGGTGCTGTGCACGCATGCGCACAACGACCACATCACCGTCGCGCCGCAGCTGGCCGAGCGCTTCGGCGCGCCGATCCTGCTGCACCCCGACGACGACGTCCTCTGGCGCCGCACCCACCCGGGCGTCGCCTACGAGCCGCTGCAGGACGGGCAGCGCATCCCCGTCGCCGGGGCCGCGCTGGAGGTGCTGCACACGCCCGGGCACTCGCCGGGCTCGGTGTGCCTCTACCAGCCCGCCAGGGCGTGGCTGTTCAGCGGCGATACGCTCTTCCAGGGCGGGCCGGGCGCCACCGGGCGTTCGTTCTCCGACTTCCCCACCATCATCGCCTCGATCCGCGAGCGGCTGCTCACGCTGCCCGGCGAGGTGGTGGTGCACACGGGGCACGGGGACGACACGACGATCGGCGCCGAGGCCCCGCACCTGCAGGAGTGGATCGACCGCGGCCACTGAGCCCGGGCCGGTCCGGGCGACGAGAGGGGCCGGCATGGACGGCGCGGCGCGGGCCGTGGCGCGGGTGGTGCAGGTGCGCACCGGGGCGGTGGGCGTGCTCGACCGTGCGACGGTGGGCCGGGCCGGCACGGTGCCGTCGGCGCTGGGCAAGCGGCCGCGCGGCGACGCGGTGGAGCTGGGCCCGCTGGGCTTCGACGGCGACGCGCAGGCCGATACCGCCCACCACGGCGGCCCGAAGAAGGCCGCGCTGGTGTATGCGGAGGAGCACTACCCGCGCTGGCGTGACGAGCTGGGACGCGAGCTCGCCGGCCGCGGGCTGGGCGAGAACCTGCGCGTGCGCGGCGAGGGCGGTCCGTGGGACGAGCGCGCGGTGCGGCCCGGCGACGTCTACCGCATCGGCACGGCGCTGGTGCGGGTGACGGCCCCGCGCCGCCCCTGCTACAAGCTCGGCCTGGCCCACGGCGTGCCCGACATGCCCGTGCGCGTGCAGCGTGCCGGCCGCACCGGCTTCTACCTGGCCGTGCTCGAGCCGGGCGCGGTGCGCGCGGGCGACGCCGTGACGACGGTGCGGCGGGCCGCGCACGCGGTGACGGCCTTCGAGGTGAACCGGGTGCTGAACGTCGACAAGGGCGACGCCGACGGGATCCGGCACGTGCTCACGGCCGCCGACGACCTGCCGTCGCGCTGGGTGGACACGCTGCGCGCCAGGCTCGCCGGGGCGGCCGGTGCGGGTTCGGGAAACGGGGACGATGACGCCCGGCTGTACGGGTAGCGTCTGCTCCGGAGGCTCAGGAAAGGACGGACGATGAGCGCAACCGATCCCGTGATCGTCGGCACCGACGGATCGCCGCAGGCCGAGCACGCCGTGCGCTGGGCGGCCGAGTACGCGGCCCGCGCCGGGGCTCCGCTGCGGATCGTCTCGACCGTGACGGTGCCCGCCGCGGCCGGGCTCGCCGGGCAGCTGCCGCAGGAGTTCTTCGACGGCCTCGACCAGCTGGGGCAGCAGAACATCGACGAGGCCACGCGCATCGCCTCCGACGCCGCACCCGAGGTGGCCGTGACGGGCGAGGTGATCGTGGGCCCCACCGGCCCCACCATGGTGGAGCTGTCCAAGGAGGCGTCGCTGCTGGTGGTGGGCGCCCGCGGGCGCGGCGCCGTGGCCAGCGCGGTGCTGGGCTCGGTGAGTTCGCTGGTGACGCGGCACGCCGTCTCGCCGGTCGCGGTGGTGAAGACGGCCGGCGACGGCGCGCAGGTGCCGTCCTCCGGCCCGGTGGTGGTGGGCGTCGACGGCACCGAGGCCAGCGACGCCGCCGTGGGGGCCGCGTTCCTCGAGGCGTCGCGTCGCGGCGCCCCGCTGGTGGCCGTGCACGCGTGGAGCGACATGCCGCTGTCCGACTATCCGGCCGAGGGCATGCACAGCCGGTTCGACGAGGACCAGATCGCCAAGAAGGTGCTGTCCGAACGGCTGGCCGGGCAGCGCGCCGAGCACCCCGACGTGGCCGTCGACTACGCGGTGACGATCGACCGGCCGGCCGAGGCGATCATCGAGTGGGCGCGCGGGGCGCAGCTGGTGGTGGTGGGCACCCGCGGCCGCGGCGGGGTGGCCGGGCTGCTGCTGGGGTCGACGGCCGTCAAGGTGCTCCGCGGGGCGCAGTGCCCGGTGTTCGTGGCCAGGTAGGGCGCCGCGTCG
>CAZDSL010000086.1:5869-6983 GCA_964507655.1 uncultured Mycobacteriaceae bacterium
ATTCGGCGAAACCGGTTGCGGGAGACCGGCGGAGGCCGATGCTGGAATGGTGCGGCCGGTGGTGGAGGCCGGCCGCGTCACCGCAGCATCGAAAGGCCGACGCGTCATGGACGAACGGGAGCGATCCGCACACGGGGACGAGCCGGGGCAGGACGGGCCGGGCGGCGCGCCGGGGCCCGGTGGAGAGGGGACCGGTTCGCACGGGCCGGGTTCGCAGGCTCCCGGAGGGCACGGGCCGGTTTCGCAGGCTCCCGGCGGGCAGCCGGGGCAGGGCGGGTATCCGCAGCCCGGACCGGGCGGGTATCCCACCCCGGGAGGCCCGCAGCAGGGCCCCGGCGGCCAGGGCTACGGAGGCCCCGGCCCCGGCGGCCAGGGCTATGGCGCGCCCGGGTATGGCCAGTACGGCCAGGGCCCCGGCGGTCCCGGCTATCCGCCCCCGCCCGGCGGCGCTCCGCCGGCCCCGCCCGGATACGGCCAGTACGGGTACCCGCCGCAGCGGCCGCCGCAGTCGAACGGCCTCGGCATCACGTCGCTGGTGCTGGGCATCATCGCGCTGATCCTCGGCGTGATCCCCGTCGTTGGCCTCGGCGGCATCGTGCTGGGCATCATCGGCCTGGTTCTGGGCCTGGTGGCGCTGAGCCATGTGCGCAGCGGCAAGGCCGGCAACAAGGGCGTGTCGCTGGCGGGCGTGATCCTCTCGGCGCTGGCCATCATCGTCGGCATCGTCACCACGATCCTGCTGTTCGCGGTGCTCAACGACGCGGTGGACAGCGTCAGCGGCACCACGCCCATCACCTATCAGGCTGAATCGTCCACCGGGAAGGCGAGCGTCAGCTACGACATCACCTCGTCGTCCGGATCGTCGCTGAGCAACGACGTGACCACGCCGTGGAGCAAACAGGTGGAGGTGTCGAACCTCTTCGGCGCGTACATCTCGGTGAGCGCCGGGCCCGACGGCGGCAACGTCACCTGCCGGATCCTCGACGACAGCGGCAAGGTGCTCGCGCAGAACACCGCGCAGGGGCAGTTCGCCACCGCCACCTGCAACGCGACCGTCAACGACTAGCGGTCCTCGCGGCAGCCGCCGCACCCCGACCCCGGCACGACCCGACCC
>CAZDSL010000086.1:7083-9726 GCA_964507655.1 uncultured Mycobacteriaceae bacterium
ACCCCGGCACGGTCACACCGCTGCGCCTTGCGGCCCGCGGGAGGTCCCGTGCGCCCGTCGCCCCGCCCTCGGCCCGGCCCCGGCTTGACCGTGAGCCACGCCACAGATACTGTACCAAGCGCTTGCTCAAATCTGTTGTGCGCGTGGCGGCCGGGCGTCGAAGCGTGGCCGGGAGAGGAAGGCGCCGTCGTGGAGACTTTCGCCGAGGTAGTGCGGTCCAGGTCCGGTGATTCGCGGGAGGGTCTGCGGTTCGAGGGGCGCTCGTGGACGTGGGATGCCATCGTCCGCGAGTCGGCCGCCCGGGCCGCGCTGCTGCGCGAGTTCGTCCAGCCGGGCGAGGGACGCACGCAGCGGCACGTGGGTGTCCTGCTGCAGAACGTGCCCGACTACGTGTTCTGGCTGCTGGGCGCGGCCCTGAACGGCGACGTCATCGTCGGCATCAACTCCACGCGCAAGGGCGCGGAGCTGCGGCACGACATCGTCCACGCGGACTGCGACATGGTGGTCACCGAGCCGTTCTACCTGGACAGCACGGCCGTCGAGGATCTCGGCGTGGCGCCCGAGCGGGTGCTGGACGTCGAATCCGACGCGTACGCGGCCCTGCTGGCCCGGCACGCCGGGGCGCCGCTGCCGGACGCGCTGCCCGACCCGTCCGACATCTTCCTGCTGCTGTTCAGCTCCGGCTCCACCGGCGCGCCCAAGGCTGTGATCTGCACCAACGGACGGCTCGGCCGGCTCACCGAGAAGATGGGCGAGCGGATCTCGCTGCACCGCGAGTCGGTGACCTACCTGATGCTGCCGCTGTTCCACGGGCACGCGATCATGATGAACCTGTGCACCGCCGCGAAGGAGGGCGCGACGGTGGTGATGGTGCGCAAGTTCTCGGCGAGCGCCTTCGCGCGGGACATCCGCGAGCACAAGGTGACGTTCTTCAACTACGTGGGCCGCGCGCTGAGCTACATCCTGGCCGTGCCGCGCGATCCGGCCGAGGCCGACAACGCGCTCGAGGTGGCGTTCGGTTCGGAGGCCTCGCCCGCGGAGGTGGACGAGTTCCGCGAGCGGTTCGGCTGCGAGGTGCGCGAGGGCTACGGCGCGAGCGAGGGCGCGATCCGCATCGTCCCGGTGCCGGGCTCCCCACGCAACGCGCTGGGCCTGCCCGCGTCCGGGATGCGTGCGGAGGTCCGCGACGACGACAACGTCGAGTGCCCGCCCGCGCGGTTCGACGACCGGGGCGTGCTGCTCAACGCCGAGGAGGCGACGGGCGAGATCGTGGTGCTCGGCGCGGGCCGCACCTTCGAGGGCTACTACAAGAACCCCGGCGCCATGGCCGACCGGCTCAAGTTCGGCGGCGAGGACTTCTGGACCGGCGACCTGGCCTACCGGGACGAGGACGGGTACTTCTACTTCGCCGGGCGCGGCTCGGACTGGCTGCGGGTGGACGGCGAGAACTTCGGCGCCGCGCCGGTCGAGCGCATCCTCTCGCGCTACCCGCGGTTCGGCGGGGCCCACGTCTTCGCGGTGCCGGACCCGAAGACCGGCGACCAGGTCATGTGCGTGGCGACAATGGCGCCGGGCGAGCGGTTCGACGCCGACGAGTTCGCCGCGTTCGTCGACGCGCAGCCCGACATGGGCACCAAGTGGCGGCCGGCCTTCGTCCGCATCGTCGGCGAGGTGCCGATGACGGGCAGCGGGAAGATCGACAAGGCCCCGCTGCGCGCGGCGGCGTGGGAGGCGGACGACGTGTGGTTCGCGCCGTCGCGCACCGGTGGTTACGCGCCGATGAGCGCGGCCGGCCGGGCTGCGCTGCGCGACCAGTTCATCGCGGGCGGGCGCGAGAACTCGATGCCCGCCGCGTCGCGGAACCTGCTCGCCCAGGCCGCCGAATGAGCGGCACCGTGCGCCTGCACGTGCTCGAGCCGGCCACCTACCGTTCGCCGCAGCAGGTGCAGCTGCTCGGCGATGCGGCGCCGCGCCTGCCGCTCCCGGTCTACCTGGCCGAACACGATGACGGCCTCGTGCTCATCGACGGCGGGCTGGACTCGTCGGCGGCCGGCGATCCCGCGTCGGTATACGGGGAGATGGCCGAGCGGATCGACCTCCGGTTCACCGCCGAGCAGCGCCTCGACCAGCAGCTCGCGCGGCTCGGGTTCTCCGCCGGCGACGTCACGACGGTGATCGCCTCGCACCTGCACTTCGACCACGCCGGGGCGTTCAAGGAGTTCCCGCACGCGCGGACGCTGCTCGGGCGCGGCGAGATCGAGTACGCGCGCGACCCGGAGCTGTTCGCGCGCGGGTGGTTCCGGCCGGACGACTTCGACGACGCGCACGGCATCCGGTGGGAGACCATCGACTCGGACACCGACGTGTTCGGCGACGGGGCGGTGACGGCGCTGTACCTGCCGGGGCACACGCCGGGGTCGCTGGCGGTGATGGTCCGGCTGCCGGGGCGCGCGCTGATCCTCGGCGCCGACGTGGTGCACGCCCGCGCCGCGCTCGACACCGAGGCGGCCTATCAGGGAGACGTGGACACGCTCACGGCGCGCCGGTCGATCCGGCGGATGAAGAAGCTCGCCGCCGACGCGGGCGCCGACATCTGGGTGTGCCACGACCCCGACGACTGGGCGCGGTTCGGGGCGGGGGTTC
>CAZDSL010000087.1:0-9697 GCA_964507655.1 uncultured Mycobacteriaceae bacterium
GGCATCGGCGACATGAGCGGCGACGTGTTCGGCAACGGCATGCTGTGCAGCGAGCACATCGCGCTGGTGGCGGCCTTCGACCACCGGCACATCTTCGTCGACCCCACGCCCGACGCGGCCACCGGCCACGCCGAGCGGCGGCGCCTGTACGCGCTGCCGCGCTCGAGCTGGGACGACTACGACCGGTCGCTGATCAGCGCGGGCGGCGGCGTGTTCGCGCGCAGCGCCAAGGCGGTGCCGGTGAGCCCGCAGATGCGCTCGGCCCTGGGGCTGCCCGGCGACGTCGAGGTGCTCCCGGCGCCCGAGCTGGTGCGGGCGGTGCTGCGCGCGCCCGTCGACCTGCTGTGGAACGGGGGCATCGGCACCTACGTCAAATCGTCGGAGGAGGCCGACGCGGAGGTGGGCGACAAGGCGAACGACGCGGTGCGCATCGACGGGCGGCAGGTGCGCGCCCGCGTGGTGGGCGAGGGCGGCAACCTGGGCTTCACCCAGCGCGGGCGCATCGAGTATGCGCGCCGCGGCGGCCCGGGCGGCGCCGGCGGGCTGATCAACACCGACGCCATCGACAACTCGGCGGGCGTGGACTGCTCCGACCACGAGGTGAACATCAAGATCCCGCTGGCCAGGGCCATCGCCGCCGGCCGGCTCGATCCGGCGGCCCGCGACGCGCTGCTCGCTGAGATGACCGACGATGTCGCGGCCATGGTGCTGGCCGACAACATCAGCCAGAACCGGGTGCTGGGCGTCGACCGCCGCCAGGCCGTGGCGATGCTGCGCGTCTACGAGCGCCTGGCCGAGCGGCTCGAACGCGACGCGGGCATGGACGCGCGGCTCGAGGCTCTGCCCGACGGCGAGGAGGTGGACCGCCGCGAGGAGGCCGGCGAGGGCTACACCTCGCCCGAACTGTCGGTGCTGCTGGCGCACACCAAGCTGGCGATGAAGCAGGAGCTGCTGGCCGGCGGCCTTCCCGACACGGCCGAGCTGGCCCGCCGGCTGCCCGGGTACTTCCCGCCGGCGCTGCGCGAGCGGTTCGCCGACGACATCGCGGCCCACCCGCTGCGCCGCGAGATCGTCTCGACCGTCGTGGCCAACGAGGTGGTCGACCGCGCCGGCATCACCTACACGTTCCGGCTCGGCGAGCTCGCCGGCGCGGGCGTGGGCGACGCCGTGCGCGCGTTCCTCGCGGTGGAGCGGATCTTCGGGCTCGACGGCGTGTGGCGCCGCATCGACGCGGCCGGGATCGACGCCGCCACCGCCGACCGCCTCACGCTGACGACGCGGCGGCTCGTCGACCGGGCGTCGCGGTGGCTGCTGGCCACGCGGCCCCAGCCGCTCGCGGTGGCCGCCGAGGTGCGCCGCTTCGCCGAGCCGGTGGCCCGCCTGTCGCCGCGGGTGCCGGAGCTGCTGGGCGAGCGGGCGCGGCGGGCGCTCGACGCGCGCGCCGACGCGATGGGCGAGGCCGGCGTGCCGCGGCCGCTGGCGCTGGAGGTGGCCGGCCAGCTCGAGCGCTTCGCGCTGCTCGACATCTGCACCACCGCAGATGTGCTCGAGCGCGACGTGGAGGAGGTGGCGGCGCTGTACTTCGCCGTCGCGGAACGGCTGCGCATCGACGAGTTCCAGACGGCCGTCTCCGAGCTGGCCCGCGGCGACCGGTGGCATGCGCTGGCGCGGCTGACGCTGCGCGAGGACCTCTACGGCGCCACGCGGATGCTCACCGAGGACGTCCTGCACAGCGGCGATCCGGGGGAGGAGCCGTACGCGATGATCGACGAGTGGGAGTCGCGCAACGCCTCGCGGATCGGCCGCGCCCGGGCGATCCTGGCGGAGGTGGCCGAGGCGGGCGGGCGCGATCTGGCGACCCTGTCGGTGGCCGTGCGGCAGTTTCGTAGCATGGTCGCCGTGTCGACGGTGCGCACCGATGCGCCCCGTCCCGCCGGCGCAGCGAGCGGGTGAGCCGGGCCCGAACAGGGGATTCACTGCATGGAGGTCGGTTACCGGACCACGGTCGCGGCGCGTTGGTCCGACATGGACCCGTTCCAGCACATCAACAACGCGGCGGTGGTCACGCTGCTCGAGGAGGCCCGCATACCCTGGCTGTTCGCGCCGGAGCGGCCCACCGCGGCGCTGGCCGACGGGGTTTTCCTCGCCGACCTGCACGTGCGCTACCGCGGCCAGCTCGCCTACGAGGACGGCCCGCTGCAGGTGGTGATGTGGGTCGGCCGGGTGCGCGCCGCCGACTTCACCATCGTCGCCGAGGTGCGCCCGGCCGGAGCCGACGAGTCGGCGCCGGCCGCGGTGGTGAGCGAGGCGCAGCTGGCCGCCGTCGACCTCGCCGCGCAGCGGCTGCGCCGGCTCACCGGGGCCGAGCGCGCCTACCTCGAGGAGTTCCGGCGTGACTGACGCACCGGCCGGAGGCCGCACCCTCACCATCGCCGACGCGCCCACCCGCGCCGACCTTCTCGCGTTCCTCGACCAGGCCGCCCGGCTCGACCCGTCGGCCCTGGCCCGGATCGTGCGCCGGGGCGACGGCGCGGCGGTGTGGACCACGACGGCCGGTTTCGACACGCTGGCGGGCCGCCGCTTCGCGGTGCGGCCGGAGCCGGGCGATCTCTGCGTGGCGGCCGAGGCGCTGGCCGCGGAGATCCGCGCGGCCGAGGCGGCGCGGGCCGACGGCGGGCCGGGCGGTGACGGGCCGCTCACGACGGCGACGGGCGTGCCCATGGACACCGCCTGGCGCGGGTCGCTCCCGCCCGCGGAGGGGTTCGACCACGTCGACGACGTCCCCGCCCGCGACCTGGTGGCGCTGTCGGTGCAGGGCGCGCAGCTGGCCCGCGACAACAGCACGGTGACGGGGCCGCCGCGGTCGCTGCTCGACCAGATCGTGCTCGAGGCGGAGGGCGGCGGCCACGCGGTGGAGGTGCCGCTGCGCAGCGTGTTCGCGCTGACGGCGATGGGCTTCGTGCCGCAGGCGGTGCAGGACCCGGCGACGGGGCGGGTGGACGTGCAGCGGGTGCCCGCCGACGAGCCGGTGCGCGTGCGCGCCACCCGCACCTGGGTGCGCCTCGACGCGCGCTACGGCTCGGTGGCGCTGCGGGTGGGCGGCGACATCCCGCTCATGGTCACCTGAGCCGCAGCCGCCTCACATCGGGGCGTTGACCAGCGTCTCGGCCGCCATCTCGATGTACCGGAGGAACGCCTCGCGGTGCTCCCGGTCCCACACGTCCTGGTCGATGGAGGCCAGCGCGATGTGCATGCAGCGCAGCCACGCGTCCCGCTCGATCTCGCTGATGTGGTAGTGCACGTGCCGCATCCGCAGGCGCGGGTGGCCGCGCTCGTCGGTGTAGGTGTGCGGCCCGCCCCAGTACTGCTCGAGGAACATGCGCAGCCGGCGCTCGGCGCCGTCGAGGTCGTCCTCGGGGTACATCGGCCGCAGGATCTCGTCGTTCCGCACCTCCTGGTAGAAGCGGTGGACGAGGGCGGCGAAGGTGGGCGCGCCGCCCACTTCGTCGTAGAAGGTCGTCGCCTGGCGCGGAGAGCTCATGGCCTCCATGGTGCCCGGAGCGCGGCGGCGGCGCCCGCGTGGGGTGACGGCGCCTGCGGCGAACGCTGCGCAGAGCGGCCGTGTCGTAGATAATGCGCTGGGAGCAGTCGTCGGTATCGGATGACGAGCGGGAGACCGTGATGACGAGAACCGCACCGGACGCACCCCGCCCCCGGGCGCATACCGGGCCGCGCGTTCCGCGGCCGGGCGTGCGGCAGGGCGGGCGCGTGCTGCTGCTCAACGCCGGGTGGGAGCCTCTCGGCGCGGTGGGGTTCCAGCGGGCCGTGGTCATGGTCGTGTGCGGCAAGGCCCAGCTGGTGGCGGCCACGGCCGACGGCGCCCTGCTCCACTCCGAGCACCTGGTGGTGCCGTGCCCGTCGGTCATCCAGCTGTCCGTGTACGCCCACGTGCCCTACCGCGCGCACTGGCCGCTCACCCGCGCCGGTCTCATGGCGCGCGACGGCCGGCGCTGCGTCTACTGCGGCGCCTCGGCCGACACCATCGACCACGTCGTGCCGCGCAGCCGCGGGGGAGCCCACAGCTGGGAGAACTGCGTCGCCAGTTGCGCCTCGTGCAACCGGCGCAAGGCCGACCGCCTGCTCGACGAGATCGGCTGGAGCCTGCCGCGCCCGCCGGCCGCCCCGCGCGGGCGGCACTGGCGCGTGCTGTCGGCGGTGCCCGACCCCGACCCGCAATGGCTCCCGTACCTGGGCCGGGGCGCCGCGTGAGGCCCGTCCGCCGGAATTCACCGGCACACCGCTTCCGGGCGGGTGCACCCGTGCGATAAGTTCTACCCGTGACCATCTGGGAGACTTTGCTTATCTATCTCGTGGTCCCGTTGGGGATCACGATCGTCATCGCGATCTGGGGCCTGATTTCCTGGCGGCCCGAGCCCACGTACTTCACGCTGGGCCAGAAGTGGACCGGCGGCACGGTGTGGTGGGCCGCGCTCGACGAGGCGCCCTGGCGCGCCCACGGGCACGCCACGGCGATCGGATCCGGTGTGAGCGGAGGTGCGGCAAGTGGCAAGTGGTGAGCTGACCTACCCGGCGGTGGACGAGGCGTCCCTGCCGCTCGGCTTCGTGGTCACCGGCAGCGGCCGGGTCTCGGGCGTGTCGCACCCGATGGACGAGGTGGTCGACAAGTCCCCGTTCACGCACGAGGACCGCAACCGGATGGACCGCACCCTCACCGAGGCGACGCGGCGCACGGGCATCCTGTGGACCATCTACATCGGCGAGCTCGGCGACGCCTCCGCGGACCGCGCGCGTGAGCTGCTCTCCACGCTGCCCCGCCCGGAGGATTCGGTGCTGATCGCCGTCTCGCCCGACGAGCGCGTCATCGAGATCGTCGGCGGCGACGCCATCGGCGGCCGCTTCGACGACCGCGTCGCCCAGCTCGGAGCCTCGGCGGCGGTGTCGTCGTTCCAGCAGAACGACCTCATCGACGGCCTCGTCAGCGCGGTGCGCGTCATGGCCGCCGCGGTGCGTCCCGTCAAGGTCTAGAGCACAGGCCGGCGCGCGCGCCGGCTCAGATGGCAAAGCGATGCCCGCCACCGGTTTCGGTGGCGGGCATCGTCGCGTGCGGACCGGGTATCAGCTCTGCGCGTCGGCCGTGCGGGCCGCGAGCGCCCGCACCACGCCTGCGCGGCCCTCGGCGACGAGGCGCTTGAGCGCGGCCGGGTGGTCGGCGGCGAGGAAGGCGTCGGCCGCCGCCACCGACTCCTCGCGCACCGACCAGGCCGGGTACAGGCCCACCACCACCGTCTGCGCCACCTCGCTCGAGCGGCGCTGCCACACGTCGGCGATCATCGCGAAGTAGCGCTCGACGTACGGCTCGAGCAGCTCCGCCTGCCCCACGCCGGTGAGCCCGGCGACGATCGCGCGCACGGTGATGTTGGGGATGTCGTCGTCCTCGGTGGCCTGCGCCCACGCGCGCTCCTTGACGGCGGCGAGGGGCCGGGCGGCGGCGGCGTGCGCGGCCTGCCGGGCGCCGGCGGCGGTGTCGTCGCGGGCCAGTTCGGCGTCGATGAAGGGCGTGGCGCCGGGGTCCGGGTCGATCACGCCGGCGGTGGCGAGCGCCTGCACGATCAGCCAGCGCAGGTCGGTGTCCACCGTGAGGCCCGGCAGGCCGGCGGACTCGGGCGAGTCGAGGGCCGCCCGCAGCGCGTCGGTGTGCCGCTCGGCGAGCACGGACGTGCACAGCGCGGTGACGAAGGCGAGCTGATGGTCGGAGCCGGGCGCGGCCTCGCGGGCAAGCCGCAGCATCGTGTCGGCGAAACCGGGCCAGCCCTCCGCGGCGGCCCACCCCGGATCGGCATAGGACGACAGCGCCGCCTGCGCCTGCATGAGCAGCCGCTGCACCACGCCCACCTCGGACTCGCCGTGGATGCCCGACTGGACGAGCGCCACGAAGTCGCGGGCGCGCATGCGGGCGTCGCGGGTCATCTCCCACGCCGCCGACCAGCACATGGTGCGCGGCAGCGGGTCGGCGATGTCGGCGATGCGCGCGGTCACCGTCGCGAGCGAGTCGGCATCGAGGCGCAGCGAGCAGTAGGTGAGGTCGTCGTCGTTGACGAGGATCAGCGCACCGCGGTGCGTGCCCACCAGCTCGGGGACGTCGGTGCGCTCGCCGTCGACGTCCAGCTCGACGCGCCGCGTGCGCACCAGCCGGCCCGCGTGCTCCGCGCCGGCCGGGGCCTCGTCGTAGACGCCCACCGCCAGCCGGTGCCGGCGCAGCTCGCCGGCGCCCGGCCGCGCCCCGCCCTGCACGATCGTGAACCGGGTGAAGCGGCCCTGCTCGTCCAGCTCGAACTCCGGCTCGAGGGAGTTGAGGCCGGTGGTCTTGAGCCACTGCCCGCCCCAGTCGGACAGGTCGCGGCCCGAGGCGGCCTCCAGCGCGGAGAGCAGGTCGTCGAACGTGGCGTTGCCCCAGGCGTGCTCGGCGAAGTAGGCGCGCAGGCCGGCGAGGAAGTCTTCGAGCCCCACGTACGCCACGAGCTGCTTGAGCACGGAGGCGCCCTTGGCGTAGGTGATGCCGTCGAAGTTGACCTCCACGGCGGCGATGTCGGGGATGTCGGCGGCCACCGGGTGCGTGGACGGCAGCTGGTCCTGCCGGTAGGCCCACGACTTCTCGATGTTCGCGAACGTCGTCCACGCGCCGGTGTATTCGGTGGCGCTGGTCTGGGTGAGCACCGAGGCGAACGTGGCGAACGACTCGTTGAGCCACAGGTCGTCCCACCAGCGCATGGTGACGAGGTCGCCGAACCACATGTGCGCCATCTCGTGCAGGATCGTCTCGTTGCGGCGCTCGTAGCGGTAGCGCGTGACGCGGGAGCGGAAGACGTAGTCCTCGAGGAACGTCACGGCGCCCGGGTGCTCCATGGCGCCGGCGTTGAACTCGGGCACGAAGAGCTGGTCGTACTTGCCGAAGGGGTAGGGGACCCCGAAGCGCGAGTGGTAGAAGCCGAAGCCCTCCTTCGTCTCGCGGAACAGCCGCTCGGCGTCCATGTGCTCCGCCAGCGAGGCGCGGCAGTACAGCCCCAGCGGGATCTCCCCGTGCTCGTCGGAGTAGACGTCGCGCCATTCGGCGTAGGGGCCGGCGATGAGCGCCACCAGGTAGGTGGAGATCGGCTCTGTGGGGTACAGGTGCGAGACGACGGCGCCGCCGGTGCCCTCCGCCGTGGAGGCGACGGCGGCGTTGGACACCACGTGCCAGTGCTTCGGCGCCGTGACGATCAGCTCGAACCGCGCCTTGAGGTCGGGCTGGTCGAAGCACGCGAACATGCGCTTGGCGTCGGCCGTCTCGAACTGGGAGTACAGGTAGACCTCGCCGTCGGCCGGGTCGGTGAACCGGTGCAGGCCCTCGCCGGTGTTGGAGTAGAAGCAGTCGGCGTCCACCACCAGCTCGTTGTGCTCGGCGAGCGAGGGCAGGGCCAGCCCGTCCTCCTCGGTGTAGCCCGAGACGTCGAGGGGCTCGCCGTTGAGCGTGGCCGAGTGCACGGCGTCGGCGATCAGCTCCACGAACGTCGCCGCGCCCGGCGTCGCATCGAACGCGATGGTGGTGCGGGAGCGGAACGTCCGCTCGCCGGGGCCGCCGGCGCCGTCGGTGAGGTCCAGCTCGATCCGGTAGCGGGACGTGGAGACGGTCTCGGCCCGCAGCCGGGCCTGCTCGCGGGTGAGGTTGGGTTGGGCCACTGCGTGCGCTCCTTCACCGGGTGGTGTCATGGTCGGACTCCATCCCATCATGCGCCCGCGGTGTGCGGCCGCGACGTGCGAAGTATGGACGGCGCCCGGCCGCTCAGCCGCAGCGCGCGGGCGGGATGACGCCGGACACCCGCGCGCCGGGCGGGGGCGTGGAAGACTGCCGACCGGCAGCGACGAGCGAGGGGAGCGGACCCGATGGCGGATACGGGCGACGAGGCGGGGGCGGTGCCGGTCGACGGGATCGCGGTGACGGCGATCGGCGTGGCGGTGATCCGCGCCCGCGAGCACGCGCGGGCGGACCGCCTCTACTCGGATCCGCTGGCGCAGGCGTTCGTCGACGCGGCCGAAGCGGGCTTTCCGCCGGAGCGGTGGGCGCGGCTGACCGCGCTGGCAGGGCAGTTCTACGAGGGACGGACGGTGGGTGTGCGCCTGGTCGACGACACCGTCCAGGGTGCACTCCGCGAGGGGATCCGGCAGTTCGTGCTCCTCGGTGCGGGACTGGACACGCGGGCGTTCCGCATGCGGTGGCCGCAGGACGCGGTGGTGTTCGAGATCGACCTGCCCGAGACGTTCGCCTTCAAGGAGCCGGTGCTGCAGCGGGCGGGCGCGGTGCCGGCCTGCACGCGGCGCGTCGTTCCGGCCGATCTGCGCACCGGGTGGCGAAGCGCGCTGCTGCAGAGCGGGTTCCGCCCCGAACACCCCGCCCAGTGGATCGACGAGGGCACCCTGGGAAACCTGACCGAGGACTGGAAGCGGCGTCTGGTCGAGGGCCTCACTGCGATGTCGGCCCCCGGCAGCCGCTTCGGCGTCGGCCGGTTCGCGGTCGACGCCGAGAGCCCGCGGTATCGCGAGTACCGGAGCCTGGTCGCGGGCGCAGAGCAGGCCGGGGACGCGCCGGGGCCCGGACCGGGTGCCCCCGAGCGGGTGGCGGACGAGACGGAACTCTGGCTGCGGGACATCGGCTGGGACACCCGCTTCCGCAGCTGGAACGCGATGACCGCCGGGCTGGGCCGAGACGTCGCCCAGGAGGATCCCGGCGTCGGCACGATCACCGCCACCCGCCGCTGATCGCGGATGGATTACGGCCGGCGGAGGCCGCGGGGGATCGTCGAAAGCCCCGCGGTGGAAGAGAACCGACGATGCCGGCGTTGGACTCTAGCGGGCAACACACGAATCGCAATGGCAGACAGAAGGAGCACGCGGACATGACCGGGACGGCAGAGGCGGCACAGGCGACGGCACCCGTGGAGGGCGCCACCCGCAATCGCGCGGATTTCTGGTTCGACCCGCTCTGCCCGTGGTGCTGGATCACCTCGCGCTGGATCCTCGAGGTCCGCAAGGTGCGCGACATCGACGTCCACTTCCACGTGATGAGCCTGGTGATCCTCAACCAGGACAACGGCAACATCTCCGAGGAGTACCGCGAGAAGATCGCGCCCGGCATGGCGGCCGTGCGGGTGGCGACGGCCGCGGCGCAGCGGCTGGGCGACGAGATCCTCGAACCGCTGTACACCGCGATGGGCACGCGCATCCACAACGAGCAGAACAAGGACCCCGAGTCCGTGATCGCGGGCGCGCTGGCGGAGCTGGACCTGCCCGCCGATCTGGCCGACGCCGCGCACACCGACGAGTACGACGAGGCGCTGCGCGCCAGCCACCACGCCGGCATGGACAAGGTGGGCGCCGACGTGGGCACGCCCACCATCCACGTCAACGGCGTCGCGTTCTTCGGGCCGGTGCTCTCGCGCATCCCCCGCGGCGAGGAGGCGGGCCGCATTTGGGACGGCGTGGTGGCGCTGGCCGGGTACCCGCACTTCTTCGAGCTCAAGCGCGGCCGGGACGAGGATCCGGCCTTCGACTAGGCCTCCGCCCCGCCAGCATCCCGCGTTTGGTTAACCCTTGGCAGGAATCGCGCCGTGAAAACTGCCAAGGGTTAACCAAACGCCAGCGG
>CAZDSL010000088.1:0-8395 GCA_964507655.1 uncultured Mycobacteriaceae bacterium
GGCGGGCGGTGCGCGGACGTTCGGGGCTGCCCGCCGGCGGCTCCGCGGCGATGAGCGCGCGGCGCAGGCGGGCCGCGACGAGCTCGGGCATCGGCTCCTCCGGCACGGGCGGCGGCGCGTCGCCCCCGCCGAGCAGGCGGCGGACCTCGTCGACCGACTTCGCCGCGGCGGCGGCCTCCTCGTCGCCGGGCATGGGTGCGCCGGGCTGCGTTGCTTCCGGCTGCGGTGCTCCGGCCGATGGTGCGCCGTCCGGGGGCGTGCCGAGGTGCGGGCGGCGACCGGAGGGCTCATCCGGCACGGGCGGCCTCCCTTCTGCCTCGCTGCGGTACGCGTTGTGTGGGACGTGCGGGCGCGGCGCGCCGCTGCGGGCACGCACCCCGCACTGATTCAGACGCGCGGGCGCCGCGACCGGTTCCGTGCGCGGCGGTCATCCGGCAGGGGCGTGCAGCCCCCGCAGTGCGCCCGCGAGCTTGACCCGGCCCCGTGCGCAGCGGCTCTTGACGGTGCCGGCGGCGACGCCGAGGATCCGGGCCGTCTCGGCCACCGAGCGCCCCTCCACGTCCACCAGGTAGACGGCCATCCGCTGCTCCTCGGGCAGGTCCGCGAGCGCCACGCGCAGCGTGAGGGCGGCGTCCACCTGCGCGTAGCCGTCGTGCTTGTCGGCGGGCTCCCAGCCGTCCTCCGGGAAGGGCACGGAGGGGCGCACCGCGTTGCGGCGGAGCCGGTCGAGGCAGCTGTTGACGACGATCCGGTGCAGCCAGCTGCGCACGGCGCACTCGCCGCGGAACGCGCCCGCGCGCCGGTGGGCGGACAGCAGCGCCTCCTGCAGCGCGTCGGCCGCGTCCTCGGGATTGCGGCAGCCCCGGCGGGCGACGGCCCACAGATAATCCTGGTGTCGGGCGATCAGGTCGGCGAAGGCGTACCGGTCCCCCCGCACATGCGCGGAGAGCAGTTCGGTATCGCTCGCCGGGCGATCCCCCCCTTTGGTTCGCACGATCCGTACATTAGCGCACCGGGTAATCCAGGTCACCATGAAGGGGGAGGACGACCCGGTTCACGCGGGCGCGCGCCGGGCCCCTACTCGGCCACGGAGAAGGTGAGCTCGGTGATCTTGGACTGGAACCGCGACCCGGCCGGCGCGAGCCGGGTGATCCACACCAGCACGTGGTCGGAGGCCTGCTCGACGGGCGGGTCGACGGCGATCTCGGTGTGCTGGCCGGTGAGGTCGGCGGACGCGATGACGCGCGTCTGATCGATCGGGGTGTTCGGCCCCGGCGCCGTGCGGATCTCCACGTGCGTGCCCGGGGTGGGCGATTCGATGCCCACCGTCATCACCTTGACCGGCCTGTCGAACGATGCCATGAGGCCCACGCCGTTCTTCAGCGCCGGAAGCTGCTGGAAGTACTGGTCGGTCGACCACTGCGTGCCGGTGTTGCCGTCGATGGCCAGGGAGGCGCCGCGCGGGTCGTCGGGGACGCCCTGCGGCGAGTACACGGCGATGGACGAGGGCGTGATGGGCACGCTCGCGGGCGGGGGCGGCGCGGCCGTGGTCTCCGGCGCGGGCTGCGCGGTGGTGGTGGGGTTGAGCCCGATGTTCTGCTGCGTCAGCGGGGCGTCGCTGCCGCCGCCGAACACGTCGCCCACCTGCAGCATCACGAAGATCACCACGGCGATGACGGCCACCGCCAGCGAGGCCAGCACCATGGTCATGGTGCGCCGCGACGGCCCCTTGGGGTCCTTGCCCAACAGCAGCGAGAAGTCGCGCGACCGGCGTGCGGTGCCCTGCGGCGGGGCGCCGGCCGGCGGGATGCGGCCGGGGCCGGCGTGCGGCGCGGGCGCCTCGCCCTGTCCCGGTGTGGGCTCTGTGGCGGGCTCGGTCGCGGGGGGTGCGCCGTGGCCGGTGCGTGGGCGGCCGAGCCTGCGCTGCGTCCCGTCGGGCGTGGCGGGGGCCCGCCCGGCCTGCTCGAGCACGTGCTGCACGGTGGCGGCGGTGCGGATGCCGCTGCCGCCCTGGATGGCGCGCATGGCCACCGCCGAGATCTCGAACGGGACCGCGGCGCGCACCACGTGCGGCTCGGTGGGCAGCCCCTGCGGGCCGACCAGCGCGGTGCGGAAGCCGCCGATCTCGCCGGTGGGATGGTCCTGCGGCGCGGGCCACTCGTCGGTGAGCAGCGCGTAGAGGGTGGCGCCGAGGCCGTGGACGTCGTCGGCCTGCGTGGCGCCCGGCAGGGTGGCGGGGAAGGCGAGCACCGCGGCGCCGTCGGGGGTGATGCGGATGCGGTCGGGGTGGTCGATGCTCAGCTCGGTGCCGGCCCGGTGCGCCTCTTCGGCCGCGGACGCGAGCACCGCCACGGCGCGGGCGGAGCCGTCGGCCGGCGGCGTGGTGCGTGCGACCTCGTGCAGCGCGCTGCCCTCGGTCCACTCCGAGACGACGATGCCGCCGGACGCGCTGCGGACCACGTCGAGCACGCGCGCGAGCCCCGGCGCATTGATCTTGCCCAGCCGCAGGGTGCGGGTGAGGATGCCGTCGGCGTCGGCGGACTGCCCCGTGCCGTCGGCGTCGATGAAGGTGAGGGCGACATCGCGGTCGAGGCGCGTGTCGAGGGCCTTCCAGAACTGCAGGCCACCGACGCCGCCATGCCGCACCAGCAGGCGGTACCGGCCGCCCGCCACCATCGCACCGGGGATGAGTCGCGGGCCCCGTGCGGAGCGCCCGGATGCGGCGCGCTGCGCCGCGGCGTGCGTCTCTGTCACTTTCAACTTCCTCAGTGCGGCGTCGACCCGGGGAAGGATCGGGTCGTAGGTGGTGGTGTCGAACCCAGCGTACGGGACCAGGAGGTCGGGAAGCGGTTGTCCGGGCCCGCTGAACAGCGGGGCGCGTCGCGGCTCGTCCTGCTGCGGGACGGGGGTCCGGTATGCGTCGGCATCGGCGTAGCGGAGGTCCTCGTCCGCCCTCACCGGACGGCGGTATTCGCCGCCGCGGGCGGTGGCGGTGTCGGGGACCGCCTGCGTCGGCGGCCCGCCGGGGGCGGGGCGCCAGCGCGCGGGGATGATCGCCGCCGGGAGCAACCGGGCGAGGGCCCGCCCGAGCGAGCCGCCGACCTGGTCGACCATGGGGATGCGCATGCGCGACAGGACCAGGACCGTCACCGTGAGCATGACGATGCCGTCGACGCCGACGGCCACCACTGATGTCAGGCCGCGGCCGCGCCCGGCGATGTCGTGCAGCCCGGTGACGAGGTCCAGCAGCAGCATCGTGGCCACGCCGACGGCCGAAGCGAGCAGGATGAGCGCCGAATCGCGCAGGATCGAGCCCAGGTTCAGGTGCCCGAGGCTGCGGCGCAGCAGGTAGCCGCCGACGATGACGCCCGCGACGAAGCCGAGCCCGTTGGCGGTGCCGAGCGCGACGACGACGTGCTCCGGGGCGACGAGCACGGGCGCGATCAACGACAGCACCGTCTTGACGCCCATGATGCCGATGATGATGAAGGTCGGCGTCCACGCCTCTTCCCGCGCGTAGAACACGCGCAACTGCAGCAGCACCATGGCGTACGGGATCAGGGTGAACGCGGACGCGGACAGCGTGATGCCCAGCAGCGTCGCCGAGTCCCCGCCGAACGCGCCGTAGTTGAACAGCGCCCGGCCGATGCCCGGACCGTCGAACGTGAAGAACATGACGACGGGCAGCAGCGCGAGCATCGTCAGCTTGGTCGACATCGTGAGGTCGTCCACGACGGCCCGGTTGTCGCCGGCCGCCGCGTTGCGGCTCAACTGCGGCATGACCGCGGTGAGCAGCGTGACGCCGAGGATTCCGTAGGGAACCTGGAGCAGCAGCCACACGAAGTTGTAGATCGCCGGCCCGGCCGCGTCGGCGTTGGCGGCGATCCGCGTGGTGACGACCATCCCCACCTGGCTGATCGCGACGTACACGATGATGGCCACGGCCATGCCGGCGAACTTCTTGAGCCGCGGGTCGATGCCCCAGAGCGGGCGCAGATCGATGCGCTGCCGCCGGATCGCGGGCACGAGCACGAGTGCCTGGCACATCACGCCCAACGTCGTGCCGATGCCCAGCACGAGCAGCTTGGGTGTGCCCATGTCGACGGGGTTGAGGGTGATCTCGCCGGGCATCACCGCGAACAGCACCAGCACCGTGATCGCCACGACGTTGTTGACCACCGGGGCCCACGCGCCGGGCTTGAACACGCTCCGGGTGTTGAGGATCGCGGTGAGCAGCCCGCCGGCGCCGTAGAAGATGATCTGGGGCAGCAGCAGGTAGGCGAAGGCGGTCGACAACCCCAGATCGACCTCGGAATCGTCGCCCACCATGAGCTGCGACAACCACGGTGCGGCCGCGACGGACACCACGGTGGCGATGCCGAAGATCGTCATCGCCACCGTGAAGAGTCTTCGCATGAACGCGGCGCCGCCGTCGGCGTCGTCGCGTTCGGCGCGGACCAGCACCGGGATCACGATCGCGGTGAGCACCGCGCCCAAGACCAGCTCCGACACGAGGTTGGGCAGCGTGTTGGAGACGGTGAAGGCGCTGGCCATGGCCGGCCCGAGCACCGCGGCGGTGAGCAGCACCTTGAAGAAGCCGGTGATGCGGCTGATCAGGGTGGCGATGGCCATCGAGCCGGTGGACGCGAGGACGCTGGCGCGGCCGCCGCCCTGGGGTACGCGGCCCTCGGGCTCGCCGCCGTGGTGTGCGCCGCTGTTGGGCGCGCGGCCCTCGCCGGCGGGGTCCTGCCGCGCGGTCTCCTGCCGCGTGGGCTCCTGCCGGGCTCCGAGCGCGTCCGGCGGCGGGGTGGCCTCGCCCCCGGCGGGCGCGGCCGGGCGGCCGGGCCGCTCGTGCGGCCGTCGGCCATCGCTCATCTGGTCGTTCACGCCTCGTCCTCCGGACCCCGATGGGTGACGTCGTCGCGGTACTCCTCCAGTACGGGCCCGCGTTCGCTCGCACGATCGTCGGCCGGGTCGTGCTGTCCGCGCAAGCGGTGCCATCCGCGGCGTCCCGCGAGGAACAGCAGCAGCGCGCCGAAGATGCCGGTGATCACGGGGATGACCATTCCGTAGGCGTTGGAGTGCAGCGAGATGTGGACCTGCTCACCCAGCGGGGTGGAGTCGGGCGCGAGCAGCTGCACGCGCAGGTCGATCTGGCGGCTGAACTCGATCTGCGCGGGGATCTGGATCTGCCGGCTGCCCCGGGCGGGCAGGACGTAGTCGCTGGCGCTGCCGATCTGCACCCCCGCGGGCGCGAAGATCTGCAGGCCCACCGTGACGGGCACGGGCAGGTCGTTCTTGGCCACCACGAGCAGCGGGCTCTGCGACGACGCGAGGGTGTAGACCGACCCGGGCGCGAGCACCGAGACGGCGGAGAACTGGTCGTCGAGGGAGATCCGCAGCGCGGTGGCGCGGTCGTCGGCGGCCACGGCGGCCTGTGCCGCCTGGTCGCCGTTGCGGCCGGCGGTGCTCACCGTGCGGGCGATGTCCTGATAGAGCGGCGCCATGAACTCGGCGGGCGTGGCGCCGTCGGTGCCCGGGCCGGTGAGCATGCCGCCCAGCGTGGCGAGCCGGGGCAGCTGGTGGCCTAGGCGGGTGACGAGTTCGGGCGGGACGGCGGCCGCGCTGTTCCACGTGAAACCCGCGGTGCCGTCGCCGGTGCCGAGGGGGCCCGACGTCCCCTGGCCGGCCGCGTCGTCGCCGTCGAGGTCGGCGACACCGTCGCCGGGGCGGGGATCGGTGAGCTGGACGGCCGGGGCCTCCGGGGCGCGCGCCGCGTCGATCGCCTCGGCGAGCGGCTGCGGCGTCGCGAGGCCGTCGCCGAGGGAGCGTTCGAGGAATGCGAGCAGCCGCGCGGTCTCATCATGGTCGGCGCTCCAGTCCTGGGGCGGGGCCAGCACCAGCGGCTTGGGGCGCGCGCCGTCCGATGTGCTGGGGGTGGCGGTGCCCGAGGTCGCGGTGCCCGACGATGCCGTGCCGGAGGACGCCGCGCCGGAGCCCGTACCTCCCGCGGCCCCGCCGTCGCCGGAGTGGGCTTGCAGGAGCGGCCAGGCGATCGCGCCGAGAGCGTCCTGCAGCCGCGCGGTCGGCGAGTCGTGGTCGAGGTCGAAGCGCAGTTCGTCAGGCACGTACGAGGGCGTCGTCGGGGTGGAGCCCACGGCGGCGAGGGCGGCCGCGGCGGGCATGTCGAAGAGCATCGCGCCGAGGCCGGACCCGGCGGGCTCCGTCCCCACGCGCACGGCCCCGTCGGGCGTGCTGACCTGCTGCGACGGCGCCGCGGAACCGGAACCGTCCCCGCTCCCGGCACCCTCCGCGACGGTGTGGGACGCGACGGTGTTGGACGCGATCATCGCGGCGGCCTGCGCCACGGCCTGCTGCTGCGCTGCGGCGGGCGTCCCGGCAGGCGGCGTGTCCTCGGCGGACGCGGGCGTGAGGCCCCCCGCGGCGGGGTCGGCGGCGAGGAAACCGGCGGTGGCGGGCGTGAGCTGCCCCGTCCCCGGCCACACCAGGCCGCGCACGCTGTGCACGCCGAGGATGCCGTCGACCAGGTCGGCCGGTTGCGCGAGCGTCGCGTCGGTCACCTCCGGGGAGGCGAGCGTGCGGACGGCGTCCAGGTCGGCCTGGGCGTAGGGCAGCGCCACAGTGCACATGTGGGCGGCCAGCCCGCGCAGCCCGCGCAGCCAGGCGGCGGCCGCGGCCTGGCCGGAGCTCTCGTCCGCGCCGCCGTCCGAGACCTCGGTGTCGGGGTCGGACGGATCGTCGGAGACGGTGTAGCCGCGGGTCATGGCGTCGACGGTGACGAGGAGGTCGGGGTCGACGGCCAGGCAGGAGCTCTGCGCCAGCGCGCCCTGCGGGTCGTTCTCGGGCGTGAACGCCTCGGTGAGCGCGGAGAGCATGCCGTCGAGCCGGCCGCCGGGGGCGAGCGAGGACGCGAGCGCGTCCCCGACCAGCCGGGCCCGGGCGTCGCCGTCCGCGGGCTGCCCCGGGAACCCGGCGGCGAGCTCGGGCTGCGCGGCCACCGGCAGCAGCAGCGTCATGGGCACCGGGTGCGGGGTGGTGGGTCCCTGCTGCTGCGGGGCGGTGGTGGCGCGGGCCGGCAGCGACAGCACGGGCAGCAGGAAGCGGGCGTCGTCGAGCCGGGCGCGCCCGCCGTAGTCGGGCGTGCCGTTCACGTTCACCAGCATCGGGTAGACGCCCGGCTCGGTGATCGCCAGCGACTGCGCGGTGGGATCGTCGATGGGCATCGAGAGGGTGAACCGCGCGCTCTGCCCCGTGTCGAGCGCGTCGGCGACGGTGTGGAACATGCCCACCGTGCCGTAGCTGCTCTGATCGAGGCTCAACACCGAACGCACCTGATCCGCCGCGGTGACGCGCGGCGCGCGCTGCAGCCGCACCTGCACGTCGGAGACGGTGCGGTCGCCCACGTTGCGCACGGTGCCGCCGACGGTGACGGTGGCGGGCCCGTCGCTGCGCACCGCGGTGGGGCTCACCGAGTCGATCGACAGCGCCAGGAACTCGGGCGTCGCCGGATCGGCCTGCGTCGACGACGCCGCCCCCGGGGAGGGGGCGGCGTGCGCGGGCGGCGGTGCCGCGGTGGTGACGGCGATCGGCGCGCACACGAGCGACGCCGACGCCACCGCGGCGGCCGCCCGGCGCACGAGGCGTGCAGTGCGGGACGGCCTGGTGGTCCGGAACCTCATGTGGGGCTGGTCTTCCCCCTCGGCTTCGGGATCATCGCGCGGTGCCCCCGGCGGCGGCGCCGCGCGCGCTTGGGCGCCTCGGCGGGAGGTGCGATACGGGACCGCGGCGTGCTCGGGGCGGGGCCGGAGATCATCTCGTCGAGGATCTCGGCGGCCACCTGGGCGAGTTTGCGCTCGTCGGCGTAGGCGAGGCGGCCGGGGAGGTCGGCGAGCGGCACCCACGCCACCTCGCTCACCTCGTAGTCCTCGTCGGACAGCTCGCCGCCCTGGTAGCGCAGGAGGAAGTGGTGCACCGTCTTGTGGATGCGGCGCCCCTCGGAGACGAACCAGTAGTCGATGCTGCCGAGCGCGGCGATCACCTCGCCGCGGATGCCCGTCTCCTCGGCGATCTCACGCATCGCCGTCTGCTCCACCGACTCGCCGGCCTCCACGTGCCCCTTGGGCATCGACCACAGCATGCGGCCGCGGCGGTCGAGGCGGCCGATGAGGGCGGCCCGCAGCAGGGTGGAGGGTGCGGCGCCGGCGCCGGCGGTGGCGTCGAATCCGTCGATGACCAGGCCGCCGGCGGAGGTTTCGCGGACGGTGCGCAGGCGCCGCGGCGCGGTGGATTCCCCCGCCGGGCGGGCGGCCCCGCGGGGCTGCGGGCCCTGCCCCGTCCTGCCGGCGCCCTGACCGGACCGGCCGCTGCCGCCCTG
>CAZDSL010000088.1:8495-9688 GCA_964507655.1 uncultured Mycobacteriaceae bacterium
CGCCCTGACCGGACCGGCCGCTGCCGCCCTGCCCTGCCCTGCCGCTGCTGCCCTGCTGAGCGGGGCGCCGTCGGCGACGACGCCCGCTGCGGGAGCGATCGGCAGGGGACACGGAGACAATCGTACTTGCCGGGGTGCGGCGATCGCGGATGCCGTGGGCGGCGGCGCGCGCCGCCCACGATAAAATGGGCGATCGTGTCTACTACCCAGGATCCCGCGGACGAACGGCGCGTCAGGCTGCTCGCCGGCGCCATGGAGACGCTCGGCTCGGTGGCGCCGATCCTCACCGCGCTGGGGCGGCTGTTCGCGGAGTCGGGGCACGGGCTCTACCTGGTGGGCGGCAGCGTGCGCGACGCGGTCCTGGGCCGGCTGGGCACCGATCTGGACTTCACCACCGACGCCCGCCCCGAGCAGGTGCAGCGCATCCTCACCGGCTGGGCCGAGGCGCAGTGGGACACGGGCATCGCCTTCGGCACGATCAGCGCGGCGCGCGAGGGCTGGCAGATCGAGATCACCACCTTCCGCGCCGACAAGTACGACCGCGTCGGCCGCAACCCCGAAGTCACCTACGGCGAGACGCTGGAGGACGACCTGGTGCGCCGCGACTTCCGCGTCAACGCCATGGCCGTGCGGGTGGGGGCCGAGGGCGCGCTGGAGTTCACCGACCCGCTCGGCGGCATGGACGACCTGCTGGCCGGCGTGCTCGACACGCCCGGGCGTCCCGAGGACTCCTTCGACGACGACCCGCTCCGCATGCTGCGCGCCGCCCGCTTCGTGGCGCAGCTCGGCTTCACGCTGCACCCACGGGTGGTCGAGGCGATGACGGCGATGGCCGGCGAGCTGCAACGGATCACCGTCGAGCGCATCCGCGCCGAGTTCGACAAGCTGCTGCTGGGCGAGCACGCGGTGGAGGGCGTCGACATCATGTGCCGCACCGGCCTGGCGCAGCACGTGGTGCCCGAGGTCCCGGCGCTGCAGCTCGAGATCGACGAGCACCACCAGCACAAGGACGTCTACCGCCATTCGCTGACGGTGCTGCAGCAGGCCATCGACCTCGAGGACGGCGATCCCGACCTGGTCCTGCGCCTGGCCGCGCTGCTGCACGACATCGGCAAGCCCGCCACCAAGCGCAACGAGCCGGGCGGCGCGGTGAGCTTCCACCACCACGAGGTGGTGGGCGCCAAGATGACCCG
>CAZDSL010000089.1:0-9674 GCA_964507655.1 uncultured Mycobacteriaceae bacterium
GGGGGACTTTCCGAGCAGCAGGCGAGCGCCTCCCCCTCGCACTCCGTGCTGGGTGGTACCCCCCAGCGCGAGTAATGGGGGGACCTCCCGCACAGAGCGAAGCGCACGGGGCAGCGAGACCCGGTGAGCGACGCTGCCGACCGGCTCGGCAATGCACGTCACGAGGGTCGCTGTCCCCGTGCCCGACGTGTCCAGTCACCCACGAGCGACTCGTGCGGCATGGTCGAAGCCGGGCTTGACGACCCGTTCGATCATGTCGAGCCGCTGGTCGAACGGATAGAACGCCGACTTCATGGCGTTGATCGTGACCCACCTCAGGTCGTCGAGGCCCCAGCCGGCCTCGTCGGCCAGCAGCTGCATCTCGCGTGACATCGAGGTGCCGCTCATCAGCCGGTTGTCGGTGTTGACCGTCACCCGGAACCGCAGATCCTTCAAGAGCGTGATCGGGTGGGCGGCGATCGAACTGGCGGCCCCCGTCTGGATGTTGGATGACGGGCACATCTCGAGCGGGATGCGGCGGTCGCGCACGTATGACGCCAGCCGGCCGAGCTTCACGGCGCCGGCAGCCTCCCCGGCCGGTGGCGAGACGACCCGCTCGATGTCGTCCATGATCCGCACGCCGTGGCCGAGGCGCTCGGCCCCGCACCACTGGATCGCCTCCCAGATGCTCGGCAATCCGAAGGCCTCACCGGCGTGGATGGTGAAGTGGGCGTTCTCCCGCTGCAGATACTCGAACGCGTCGAGGTGCCTCGTCGGAGGGAACCCCGCCTCGGCGCCCGCAATGTCGAACCCGGCGACGTCCTCATCGCGGTATCGCACTGTCAGCCGGGCGATCTCGGTGCTCTTGGCCGCGTGACGCATCGCTGTCAGCAGTGAACGCACCACGATGGGCCGGCCCGCGTCCTCGGCGCGGCTCATGCCGTCGCGGAACCCCGCCGTCACGGCCTCGACGACCTCCTCGAGACTGAGGCCGCCGCTCAGGTGCTGCTCCGGCGCATACCTCACCTCGGCATAGACGACACCGTCGGCCGCCAGGTCCTCGGCACGCTCCCGCGCCACGCGGTGCAGGCCGTGGGCCGTTTGCATCACCGCGACCGTGTGCTCGAACGTCTCGAGATAGCGCTCCAGTGATCCCGAGTCCGCGGCGTCCCGGAACCAACGCTGCAGGTCCTGCGGGTCCGTCGCCGGCAGGCCGGCATACCCGACGCGGTCGGCGAGTTCGGCCACGGTCACCGGACGCACGCCCCCGTCGAGATGATCGTGCAGCAGCACCTTGGGCAGGGCCGCGATGAGCGCCGGGTCCACCGTCACTCCTCGCGCCCGACGGTCTCCGGGCTGAAGGCCGGCAGGCATACGGCGAGGTATTCGGCGCCGTTGGGGCCGCAGGAGTAGCGGATGCGTTCGCCCGCAACGGTCTTCACCGACTCCCCCGCGGCGACCTCGAGCCGGCCGCCCGCGTGTTCGACGATCACGGTGCCCTTCAAGACGATGGTGTGCTCGTCGAACTCGGGGGTCTGCGCGGGCTCGCTCCAGCCCGCGGGGGCGATCATGTGGGCGATCGAGACGCGTCCCTCGCCGGTGCTGGCCAGACCGACGTGCTCGTCGATGATCTTGCCGCCGGGGACCGGGATGCGCACGGGTTGCGTGTAGTGCTCTGGCATTGGGCCAGCCTACGTCTCGTCGGCGGCGATGCGCTCGATGACGATGGGGCGCGCCTCGCCGGCCGCGTCGGGCTCGATGTCCCACGCGCCGACGAGCGCCGCCTGTGCCCTGCCGAACCGCTCGGGCGTGTCGGTATGCAGTGTCATCAGGGGCCGCCCGGCCCGCACCTGCTCGCCGGGCTTGGCGTGCAGCTGCACACCGGCGCCCGCCTGCACCGGGTCGTCCTTGCGGGCCCGGCCCGCGCCCAGGCGCCAGGCACACGTGCCGACCTGCAGCGCATCCAGCCGGGTGAGCACGCCGTCGCGGTCGGCGGTGACCACCAGTTGCTCGGCGGCATGAGGCAGGTCCGCGTCGGGGTCGCCGCCCTGCGCCCGGATCATCCGGCGCCACACGTCCATCGCCGCCCCGCTCGCCAGCGTGTCCGCCGGGTCGACGTCGGTGTGACCCGACGCCGCGAGCATCTCGCGGGCGAGGGCGAGGGTCAGCTCCACGACGTCGTCCGGCCCCCCGCCGCCGAGCACCTCGACGGCCTCGCGCACCTCCAGCGCGTTGCCTACGGTGCGGCCGAGCGGCGCGTCCATCGCCGTGAGCAGCGCCGTGGTGGGCACGCCGGCGTCGGCGCCGAGGCCGACCATCGTCCGCGCCAGCTCCCGCGCGTCGTCGCGGCCGGGCAGGAAGGCGCCCGCCCCCACCTTCACGTCGAGCACCAGCGCGCCGGCGCCCTCGGCGAGCTTCTTGCACATGATCGACGCGGCGATGAGCGGGATCGACGCGACGGTGCCGGTGACGTCGCGCAGCGCGTAGAGCGCCCTGTCGGCGGGCGCGAGTTCCGCGCCCGCCGCGCACACCACCGCGCCGACGTCGGCGAGCTGGCGCAGCAGCGCCTCCCCCGGCACGTCGGCCCGCCAGCCGGGGATGGCCTCGAGCTTGTCGAGCGTGCCGCCGGTGTGCCCCAGCGCGCGCCCCGAGAGCTGCGGCACCGCCGCCCCGCACGCCGCCACGAGCGGCGCCAGCGGCAGCGTGATCTTGTCGCCCACGCCGCCGGTGGAGTGCTTGTCCACCGTCGGCAGCGGCGCACCGCCGCGGCGCAGCCCGGACAGGTCCATCCGCCGCCCGCTCGCCCGCATCGCCGCCTCGAGCGCCGCCGTCTCGCGCCGGTCCATGCCCCGCAGCACGATCGCCATGAGCAGCGCCGCCATCTGCACCTCGGCGAACTCGCCGGCCGTGTAGGCCCGCACCGCCCAGCGGATCTCGGCGTCGGTGAGCGGGTGCCCGTCGCGCTTGCGCTCGATGAGGGCTACGGGGTCCATCGCCGCACCGCCCCCGATTCCACCTCGGCCGGCCCGAAGGCCCGCGGCAGCAGCGCCTCGAGCGTCCACGGGCCGTCGTCGCCGGCGACGAGCAGCCGGGCCCCGCCGTGCTCCCACAGCACCTGCCGGCAGCGCCCGCACGGCATCACCGGGGCGCCGTCGGGACCCACGCACGCGACGGCCACGAGACGGCCCCCTCCGGACGCGAATAAGTTACCGACCAGTACGTTTTCGGCGCAGACGGTGAGCCCCAGTGAGACATTCTCCACATTGCATCCGGTCACCACGCGGCCGTCGTCGACGAGCCCCGCGGCGCCCACCCGGAAGCCCGAGTACGGCGCGTAGGCGCGGCCCATGGCGGCAAAAGCACACTTGTGCAGGTCTTTCCAGTCTATGTCGGGCACGTCACCCATCGTGCCATCCCCCGCCCGCGGCACACCTGGACACCGATCGGGACGACGCTACAGTTTGCTTAGGCTTCACTAACTCCCTGGCCGGGTATTTCGGATGCGGGTATATCCGATTAGTTGCCTCACTACGCTGGGTCTACAGTTCATCTGTCGGTTCAGGTTCTCGCCGAGCCCCGAGGCCTCGCCGGGCGGACTCCCGCGTCCCCCACGGCATCTGCAGCGTCTCGCGGCCCGCCGAATCACCACAGACGTTGGAGGCAGAGCACTCGATGACCAGCACGCCAGAAGTCGCCCTCACCAGAGAGCGCACACGATCCCTCTACCGGGGCGATCCCGGAATGTGGTCCTGGGCTCTGCACCGGATCACCGGCGTCGCCACCTTCTTCTTCCTTTTCGTCCACGTGCTGGACACCGCTCTCGTCCGGGTCAGCGTGGACGCGTACGACTCCGTCATCGGGACGTACAAGAACCCCGTCGTCGCGCTCATGGAGCTGACGCTCGTCGCGGTCGTGCTCTACCACGGCCTCAACGGCATCCGCATCATCCTGGTCGACTTCTGGTCCAAGGGCTGCCGCTACCAGCGCCAGATGCTCTGGACCGTCGGCGTGGTGTGGCTCGTCGTGATGGTGCCGGCGACGTTCCGCATCATCCAGCAGATCATGAAGGGGATCTCGTAAATGTCCGCTGAAGCCCCCATCATCGGTCGCAGCTACGACCGCCCCGCGAGCCTCGACAACCCCCGCTCGCCCCGCCGCCCCCGCCGCGGCGGCTTCGAGATGGCCGCCTGGGTGTTCATGCGCGTCTCGGGCGTCGCCCTGCTGATCCTGGTGCTCACGCACCTCACGATCATGCTCATGCTCAGCGACGGCGTGCACCGCATCAACTTCGCGTTCGTCGCCGAGCGGTGGACCAACCCCTTCTGGCAGATCTGGGACCTGATCATGCTGTGGCTGGCCATGCTGCACGGCGGCAACGGCCTGCGCACGGTGATCTCCGACTACTCGCGCAAGGACTCCACCCGGTTCTGGCTGACGACGGTGCTCGTCATCGCGATGGTCCTGATCATGGCGATCGGCACCTACGTCATCTTCTCGTTCACCCCCGACATCAAGATCAGCTGACCCAAGCGGAGCAGAAACTTCATGCCAGAATCGCAAGAGCTGCAGCAGCACCGTTACGACGTGGTCATCGTCGGCGCCGGTGGCGCCGGCATGCGTGCCGCCATCGAGGCCGGCCCCCGCGTCCGCACCGCCGTGCTGACCAAGCTGTACCCCACCCGCTCCCACACCGGCGCCGCCCAGGGCGGCATGTGCGCCGCGCTGTCCAATGTCGAAGAGGACAACTGGGAGTGGCACACCTACGACACGGTCAAGGGCGGCGACTACCTCGTCGACCAGGACGCCGCGGAGATCATGGCCAAGGAGGCCATCGACGCGGTCATGGACCTCGAGAAGATGGGCCTGCCGTTCAACCGCACGCCCGAGGGCAAGATCGACCAGCGCCGCTTCGGCGGGCACACGCGTGACCACGGCAAGGCGCCCGTGCGCCGCGCCTGCTACGCCGCCGACCGCACCGGCCACATGATCCTGCAGACGCTCTACCAGAACTGCGTCAAGCACGACGTGGAGTTCTTCAACGAGTTCTACGCGCTGGACCTGTGCCTCACCGAGACGCCCGAGGGCCCCGTCGCCACCGGCGTCGTCGCCTACGAGCTCGCCACCGGCCAGCTGCACGTGTTCCACGCCAAGGCGATCGTCTTCGCCACCGGCGGCTCGGGGCGCATGTACAAGACGACGTCCAACGCGCACACCCTCACGGGCGACGGCATGGGCATCATCTTCCGCAAGGGCCTGCCGCTGGAGGACATGGAGTTCCACCAGTTCCACCCGACGGGCCTCGCCGGCCTGGGCATCCTCATCTCCGAGGCGGTGCGCGGCGAGGGCGGCATCCTGCGCAACGTGGACGGCGAGCGCTTCATGGAGCGCTACGCCCCCACCATCAAGGACCTCGCGCCGCGCGACATCGTCGCCCGCTCGATCGTCCTCGAGGTGATGGAGGGCCGCGGCGCCGGCCCCCACAAGGACTACGTCTACCTCGACGTGACGCACCTCGGCGAGGACGTGCTCAACGAGAAGCTCCCCGACATCACCGAGTTCTCGCGCACCTACCTGGGCGTCGACCCGGTCACCGATCCGGTGCCGGTCTACCCCACCTGCCACTACGCGATGGGCGGCATCCCCACCACCGTCACCGGCAACGTGCTGCGCAACGACGACGAGGACACCGTCCCCGGCCTCTACGCCGCCGGCGAGTGCGCCTGCGTCTCGGTGCACGGGGCCAACCGCCTGGGCACCAACTCGCTGCTCGACATCAACGTGTTCGGCCGCCGCGCCGGCATCGCCGCCGCCGAGTACGCCGCCGGGCACGACTTCGTCGACCTCCCCGAGGAGCCGGCGAAGATGGTCACCGAGTGGCTCGAGCTGATCCTGTCGGACCACGGCAACGAGCGGGTGGCCGACATCCGCAAGGAGCTGCAGGTGACGATGGACGCGAACGCCCAGGTGTTCCGCACCGAAGACACGCTGCAGCAGGCGCTGAGCGACGTGCGCGCGCTCAAGGAGCGCTACGGCCACATCATGGTCCACGACAAGGGCCGCCGCTTCAACAGCGAGCTCCTCGAGGCCATCGAGCTGGGCTTCCTCCTGGAGCTGGCCGAGGTCACCGTGGTGGGCGCGCTCAACCGCAAGGAGACCCGCGGCGGCCACGCCCGCGAGGACTTCCCCAAGCGCGACGACGCGAACTACCTGTGGCACACCATGGCCTACAAGGAGGGCGAGGGTCTGCTCTCCGGGATCCGGCTCGGCAACAAGCCGGTTGTCCAGACCCGCTACGAGCCGAAAGAGCGTAAGTACTGATGGCCGACACCTCTGTAATCACCGCACCTCCGAAGGGAGATCCCGCGCTGCCGACGCCGCCCGAGGGGTCGGTGATGGTCACGCTGAAAATCGCGCGGTTCAACCCCGAGGACGGCAAGGGCGCGCACTGGGACAGCTTCCAGGTCCCGGCGCTCCCCTCCGACCGCCTGCTCAACCTGCTGCTGTACGTCAAGGGCTACCTGGACGGCTCGCTGACCTTCCGCCGCTCGTGCGCCCACGGCGTGTGCGGCTCGGACGCGATGCGCGTCAACGGCGTCAACCGCCTGGCGTGCAAGCTGCTGATGAAGGACATGCTGCCCACCGACGGCAAGCCGATCACCATCACGATCGAGCCGCTCAAGGGCCTGCCCTGCCTCAAGGACCTCGTGGTCGACATGGAGCCGTTCTTCGACGCCTACCGTGCGATCAAGCCGTACCTCATCACGTCGGGCAACGAGCCCACCCGTGAGCGCATCCAGTCGCAGGCCGACCGCGCCCGCTTCGACGACACCACCAAGTGCATCCTGTGCGCGTGCTGCACCAGCTCGTGCCCGGTGTACTGGAACGAGGGCAGCTACTTCGGCCCCGCCGCCATCGTCAACGCGCACCGGTTCATCTTCGACAGCCGCGACGAGGGCGCCGCCGAACGCCTCGACATCCTCAACGACGTCGACGGGGTGTGGCGCTGCCGCACCACGTTCAACTGCACCGAGACGTGCCCGCGCGGCATCGAGGTCACCAAGGCGATCGCCGAGGTCAAGCGCGCCCTGCTGTTCGCCCGCTGATCTCCGGCCGTCGGTCCGCCGGCCGTACGGCGAACCGTTCCCGACCGCGTGGAGGACCCCGCACCGCAATCCGGTGCGGGGTCCTTCCCGTATCCGGGGCAGCGCGGCACCGGTCTCGGATAGACCCGGAGCGATTCCGCCGTCGGAGACCGCGCTCGTGGCTAGGCTGAGAGCAGGAGGGCCGGACCTGACCTGGGCGGGAGCCCGGACCGATCCGACCGGCCGGGGCTGCGCCAGGACGCTTCCGCGCCCGGCGGATGCGGCGCCCGGCGTAGGGCACGATGACGTCTGGAGAGGTGAGCATCCATGAGTGAGGACAGCTTCGGGTCGCGCGACGAGCTGGAGGTCGACGGCACACGCTACGAGGTCTACCGGGTGGACAAGGTGCCCGGCTCGGCACGCCTGCCCTACAGCCTCAAGGTGCTGCTGGAGAACCTCCTGCGCAAGGAGGACGGCCACCTCGTCACGCGCGGGCAGATCGACGCACTGGCGCAGTGGGATCCGGCCTCGGCGGTCAACCCGGAGATCCAGTTCTCCCCCGCCCGCGTCCTGATGCAGGACTTCACGGGCGTGCCGTGCGTGGTGGACCTGGTGGCCATGCGCGATGCGATGACCGCCCTGCAGGGGGATCCGAAGAGGATCAACCCGCTCATCCCCACCGAGCTCGTGATCGACCACTCGGTGATCGCGGACGAGTTCGGCACGCCCGATGCCGCGCGGGTCAACTCCGACCTCGAGTTCGAGCGCAACAAGGAGCGCTACCAGCTGCTGCGCTGGGGCCAGGGCGCCTTCGACGACTTCCTCGTCGTCCCGCCCGACACCGGCATCTGCCACCAGGTCAACCTCGAGTACCTGGGCCGCGGCGTGTTCACCCGCGAGAAGGACGACGGCACCGTCGCCGCCTACCCCGACAGCCTCGTCGGCACCGACTCGCACACGCCCATGATCAACGGCCTCGGTGTGGTGGGCTGGGGCGTCGGCGGCATCGAGGCCGAGGCGGCCATGCTGGGCCAGCCCATGTCGATGCTGATCCCGCAGGTGGTGGGCCTCAAGCTCACCGGCGAGCTGCAGCCCGGTACCACCGCCACCGACGTGGTGCTCACCGTGGCCGAGCTGCTGCGCAAGACGGGCGTGGTGGGCAAGTTCGTCGAGTTCTTCGGGCCGGGCGTCGCCAACATCCCGCTGGCCAACCGCGCCACGCTGGGCAACATGAGCCCCGAGTACGGCTCGACCATCTCGATCTTCCCCATCGACGAGGTCACGCTCGACTACATGCGGCTCACCGGCCGGCCCGAGTGGCGCATCAAGCTCGTCGAGGCCTACGCCAAGATGCAGGGGATGTGGCACGACCCCGACCACGAACCCAGCTTCAGCACCACGGTCGAGCTGGACCTGTCCACCGTGCGCCCGTCCATCGCCGGCCCCAAGCGGCCGCAGGACCGCATCCCGCTCACCCACTCCAAGCGCGCCGTCAAGCAGCTGCTGCACGGCGCCGACGTGGCCGAGGTCGTCGACGAGGCCCAGAGCGTGGGGCTCGACGAGGCGTCGTACGAGTCGTTCCCCGCCTCCGACCCGGTCGCCATCGTCGAGGACCACAACGAGGCCCCGCCGGTGGAGATCGACGTGGACGGGCCGGCGCCCGACTACCCCTCCAACCCCACCACGGTGACGATGCCCGACGGCGACGAGTTCACCGTCGACAACGGCCACGTCATCATCGCCGCGATCACCTCGTGCACCAACACCTCCAACCCGTCGGTGATGATCGGCGCGGCGCTGCTGGCGAAGAAGGCGGTGGAGAAGGGGCTGACGAGCAAGCCGTGGGTCAAGACCACGCTCGCCCCCGGCTCGCGCGTGGTCACCGACTACTTCGAGCGCTCCGGGCTCACCCCGTACCTCGACAAGCTCGGCTTCCAGCTCGTGGGCTACGGGTGCACCACGTGCATCGGCAACTCGGGCCCGCTGCTGGGCCCCATCGCCGACGCCGTCGACGCCGGCGACCTCAACGTCGCCGCGGTGCTCTCCGGCAACCGCAACTTCGAGGGCCGCATCCACCCGCAGTCGCGGATGAACTTCCTCGCCTCGCCGCCGCTGGTGATCGCCTACGCGCTGGCCGGCAGCATGCTCGTCGACCTGACGAAGGACCCGATCGGCACCGGCAGCGACGGGCAGCCCGTGTACCTCGAGGACATCTGGCCCAGCGAGGCCGAGATCGAGGAGGTCATCGCGCGGTCCGTCGAGGCCGACATGTTCACGCAGGGCTACTCCGACGTGTACGCCGGCGACGACAACTGGAAGGGCCTCGAGGTGTCCGACAGCGAGGTCTTCGAGTGGAACGATTCGTCCACCTACGTGCGCCGCCCCCCGTACTTCGACGGCATGACGCGCGAGCCGCAGCCCGTCACCGACATCACCGGCGCCCGCGTGCTGGCGCTGCTGGGCGACTCGGTCACCACCGACCACATCTCGCCCGCCGGCGCCATCCGCCGCGACGGCCCGGCCGGCCGGTACCTCACCGAGCACGACGTCGAGGCGCGCGACTTCAACTCCTACGGCTCGCGCCGCGGCAACCACGAGGTGATGATCCGCGGC